>CAMPUN010000086.1 GCA_946997275.1 uncultured Porphyromonas sp. | reverse complement strand
AAGATCAGCATCAGGGTCATGCAGAGCGTGCGAAGAGCGAGAGTCGATTTCATATCGGTTGTTGGTTTAATGTTAGTCGTCGGGGGTGCCTATACTATGCTGTGAGGTTTTGCTTAGGTATATGTCGCAAAAGCCTAGAGCCAGCAAGAGATTTCGAACAGCCATGCTAATGTACGAATAAATCCTGAACAAAACGATCTCTCCAGGGTGGGGGAGAGGGCTGATACGTTATAAAACTAGTCTCTACGGAGGAAACCGTGAATTCCTCTGTGGATATCTTTGTTTTTCCAGTGAGGAGCGGGAAAACTCTTCGGACTTTTGATTTCACTCTTCCGAACTTTCATTTCATTCCTCCGAAGTTTTATTTCTCGTCTCCGTGGAGAATTTCTGTTTCCCACGAAGCTATTTGGGATTTCCTCGGATATCGTCCTGTGCAGTTCCTAGCAGATGGGTTATAATGCGTCTGCCCAAGAGTGGAAGATGGGGGTTCACTCGGCGGAGCGCACTTGCTGGGCTATCCAGCTGGCGATCTTCGCTTCGGTGTTGATGCCTTGCTTAGCGAGAGCCTCCATGTCGATGGTGTGGTGAGCGCGACTGTAGATTGGCTCGCGCAGACGCATCGCCTCCGTGACGTGCTGGAGTAGCTCCTCGCCCGTGAGATGCGCCACCGAGGGACGGGTACGCTTGGTGAGCTCTAGCCGCTGAGCTAGCGCCTCACTGCTGTAGCGCAGGTAGAGCACGGTGCCACTCTCTAGCAGCATGTCCATATTGTCATGGTAGATGGGTAGGCCTCCACCCGTAGCGATGACCGCATCGGGGAGTCCTGCGATCTCCTCGAGGATCATCCGCTCTTTCTGGCGAAAGTACTCCTCGCCGTGCAATCGAAAGAGGTCGGCCACCCGCTGACGAAAGCGACTCTCGATGTAGATGTCTGTATCTACAAATTCGTATCCGAGTAGCTCCGCCAGCGTACGACCTACGGTACTCTTGCCAGCACTCATGTAGCCGATCAGGTAGAGTGTCATCGCTTGAGCTCGGGATAAGCAATACGTGAGTGATAGATGGTAGCGAGCTTCTCAGCAAAGACATCCTTGATCGTTTGGATATCCTTAAAGGTCAGTGGCGTATCGTTGAGCAAGCCGTCTGCAACGATTGAATCAATGATCTTATTGACATGAGCTATCAAGGTCTCCTTGCTGAGATCCTTGAGGCTGCGACTACTCGCCTCGATAGCGTCCGCCAGCATTAGGATACCAGTCTCCTTAGTGTTAGGATTGGGCCCTGGGTAGGTAAACTTGTCTATATCGACCGTTTCGTCGGGATGCTCGTTACAATACTGATTGTAGAAGTACTTCGTCACCCCTCGTCCGTGGTGCATGCGGATGAAGTCTTGGATCGCCTGCGGTAGGTTGTGCTTTTGCGCCATGGCCAAGCCGTCGGTCACATGCTTGATGATGACCGCTGCGCTTTCGGTAGGGGAGAGTTGGTCGTGCGGATTGATAGCGCCTTGATTCTCCGTAAAGTAAGCCGCATTGCGCATCTTGCCGATGTCATGGTAGAGAGCGCCAGCACGTACGAGTCGGGCGTCCGCGCCGATGGCGGTGGCCGCTTCACTCGCTAGGAGTGCCATCTGCATCGAGTGCTGGAAGGTGCCAGGCGCTTGCTCCGAGAGCTGACGTGGCAGAGGACGATTGACGTCGCTCAGCTCTACGAGCGTAATGTTGGAAACATATCCAAAGGCACGCTCGATGAGGTAGATGAGCAGGTAGCTAAACATGTTGAAGATCAGGTTGAAGGAGAAGTAGAGCAGGTTGCTCAGGTCATTACTTCCCAGGGTTCCACCCGTCATCAGCGAGTAGCTACAGGTCATCACATTGTATATGACGAAAATGAGGAAGGTCGCACGGATGATCTGCGCTCGTGAGGAGAGTGAGCGAAGGCTAAAGACCGCCACCATGCCAGCGACAAACTGTATCACGACAAACTCCAGCGGGAATGAGACGTAGAGCGCACAGATCAGCACGGTCGTGAGAAAGGCATAGATAGCCGTACGAGACTCGAAGAAGGTGCGCACCAGTATCGCCATCGAGACAAATGGGATCGCATAGACCCACGCGCCCAGTTCATTGCGAGCGAAGATGATCGTCAAGACCGCATAGATCAGTATCAGCAGCGAGAGGAAGAGCGTGTTCTTGTACTCCTTGACAATATGCGGTCGGTAGTAGAAGAGGAAGAACCACAACCCCAGCAGTAGTGAGGTGATAATAAGGAAGGTCCCCACACTCATCGGCAGTACCTGTCGTAGATTGCTATCTCGCTGCTCCTCTGTGACACGACGCAACGACTGCAGGATGTCGTACTGATGCGGACTTACGATCTCTCCCTTGCCGATGATGCGCTCGCCCTTTTGCACTACGCCCATAGACTTAGATAGGTTGCGCAGCTCATCATCGATCACCTGCTGTGTCTTAGCCTCATTGGGATAGACATTGACCTCGATATACTTGCTCGGGTCAAACTTACGGACGATCGACTTGTTCATCCCCTGGGGCAGTAGCTCGGTAGCTTGCTGGTACGCTTCCTTAGGAGTCGAGAAGAGCGTCGCAGGCGTCAGACGACTCACCTGATCAGCGCTCAGGAGCTTGACCTCCAGCACATCCTCCTGCCTTAGCTTAGAGGCAGTCTCCTCCTCTATGATCCCGTTACGATAGAGATCCCTGAGATAGTCGCGCATATAGAAGTAGTAGGCATCGTCCGTCACCTCACCGCTCCACTTACTGGTCCAGTCCTCGTCCCACTTGTGTAGCATCTTACTCCCCGTGATCGTGTCGATCTGATAGTAGGGCAGGACCGTCTGACGTGCGCTATCACGCTCCCGCTGGATCATCTCGTCCGACTTGTAGATCGGGAAGGTAAAAGGCGCCACCAGCAGCTCATCGCCCATCCACGGCTTGCCCTCTACCACTTGATACTGAAAGGTCTCCTCGTCATGTGGCGAGAGTAGCGTGATAACCAGCGCCAGCAGGACAAAGGTCAGCAGGGCATACAGGTGCGTCGTCTTAAACTGTGTCATAGTCTTGTGTGCTAATGTGGAGGAAGCCAACACTCCTCGTGGCAATCTCTACCGCAAAGGTACTCATTTAGACGGTATAGCCACAGAGCCTCTGCGTTGTGATGATAGGAGAGTCCTATCCACAGCGCAGAGGCTCTGTTGTTTCGTTAGAGCAGGTTGCTAGGCCCGAGGACTAGAGCTGTACTTTGACCTGCTGAGTGCCCGTAGCTTGCTTGATGACCATCAGGTAGAGCCCCTCCGGGAGCTTGTGCGAGATCATCTCTCCCTCGGCTACACTGGGGTAAGTGGCGCATAGGACGCCGTCACTGCTGTAGAGCGACACCTCAGCGCTACTCTCCAGATGATGCAAGCAGAAGTGCCCCTCGCTGACCGCTACCCGCACCGCTGTCATTGCAGCGCTTGGCGTCTCGACATGCCGAGTGCTCCCAGCTATCTTACAGCGGGTGAAGTACTTCACACTAACCCCGTCAAACTCGGTAAAGAAGCCACTCACGTAGAGCCAGCCCGCAGGATCGTAGGTGAGCCCTGTGACAATCTGGTTCGGCCCCTTGCCAAAGTCAAAGTCAGTCGTCAGTGCCGCCCCCGTCTTGTCCAGAGCGTAGACAAAGCTCCGCTTAGGAATCTGGATGTCTCCGCCACCGATTATGATATATTGATCGGTCACGACCAAGCCGTTGATCATATCCTCCGCATCGGGGTTGGAAAAGTCATACACTTTAAAGCCATCTATGGGCGTCCCGTCCAGATGTAGCGCTGTCATCAGAGGCGTCTTCTGACCGAATGACTCGTAGAAAGAGCCCGCCACCAGTAGCGTGTCGGCACCCTTCATAGCTAAGGCGCGAGGCCCGCCAAAGTCAAACTTAGGCTTCGCAAAGCTCTCGTCATACTTCCCCTGCGCATCAATGTGAAAGAGCCTTTTATTGAGCGAAGAGCCGTTGTATCCATTGATCATGCCGCCGAAGTAGATATCTCCCGAGGGAAGAAGCACCGCTCCGTCCACATAGGGAGAACTCTTGAAGTAGATCTCTTTGTCCGTCGGGAGGAAGCTCTCGTCGCGCACACCTGCAGCGCTAAAGCGTGCGATCAGCGGAGCGATCTTGCCATTGACCCTGTTGAAGCCACCCAAGACATAGAAGGAGTCGTCAGGCGAGACCAGTAGCTTGTTGGGCTGCAGATCCCACTTGTACTCACCCGTGTGAGCCGAGCCATCTAGCGTGAGGACGTTGTCATTCTTGAAGGTCGTATCCAGCGAGCCGTCCTGATTGAGACGTATGATCTGACCCACGGGAGTATCATTGTACGTGGTGAAGACGCCGAGTACGAGGATCTTGCCGTCAGACTGTAGCGCTATATGTGTCACCACACCATTGACGCCCGTACCTCCTGCGTTAAAGGTGCCGTCAGCTGATCCATCTGCATTGAGTCGCGTGATACCAGTTACGTCTCGTCCACTCACATACTCGAAGGTTCCACCGATGAGTATCTTGCCATCCTTAAGCGGGATGACCGCCTGCGGATTAGAGTCTAAGTCTGGGCGAAAGCTTGTGTCTACCTGCCCATTCTGGAGCTGATCCTGCGCCGTAGTGGCTAGGGGAAGCCCTAGACAGAGGCCTAGGACTAGGAATGTGTAGAGAATCTTCTTCATATCACTCATTATTTATAGGTACAACTTTTGAATCCACACACGACCATCCTCAAAGGTCGCAGCCACTAGGACAGCCCCCTCGGCAGAGACGACGTGCTCCGTAGCGGTAGTGGTCGATGCGTAGAGCTGTGTCCCAGCCATATCCCATACGAATAGACTGACTGGTTGCTCTGCGGTAAAGCGGGTCGCGCCCTCCTCGGTAGCAATGCGCAGATCGCTCGGAGCGGCAAGGACAGGCTCGTTGGCTGTCGGCTTATAGTTTAGTGCGAAGAGAGGCCATAGCACAGGCTCTCCCGTAGTGCGATGCTTAGCCAGCATACCAAAGACGGTCAAGTCGCCAGAAGGATTGACCTCCTTATTGGCCAGGAAGAGGAAGGGGAAGAAGTTTTGCATCTTCATCGACACGCCCGTGCTGTCCGTAATGGTGATATCATCTAGCGCCCCAAAGCGATAGGGCACCTTCGAGTCTGTGCGTGGCTTGATCCTCACGTTCTGTATCGAGACGGGAGCGTACATATTGTATTCCACATTGTCTAGCAGATCCTTGATACTCTTGGTCGTGCGATTGTCAAACATGAAGGGATGATCCACCTCCTCCAGTGTGCTAGGTGCATCTACCTGAAAGTAGAGATTGTGGTCACGCTCCACCAGTTGCCCCACGACGCGCTTAGCGAGGAGCGCCTTCTTAGGCGGATTACCATAGATCGGGTCATGTAGTCGAGGGTCAAACATCATAATCCCCTTCTCGCCATCCCAGAGCCACTTCTCGGGCGTCATAGGCACCGCCATATTAACCAAAGTCTTCTTGTCAAAGGTCACCTCGTAAAAGCCTCCCACGGGAGCCTGTAGTAGCTCCTCTAGTGAGTGTAGCTGTGTAGCCTCCTTGACCGTGAAGTAGGTCACATGCTCCTCCATCTCTGGGTACGGTTTCCCCGAGGCTATGTTCATAAAGCGTAACCCTATGGTATGCACGCCAGGCTGCAAATTGCTGTAAGTGATCAGCGAGTCGGCAGAGTCTAGCTGCCAGTGCTGCGTGGCGGGCTGATCATCGAGACGCGCCTCTATATAAGAATTGCCGTACGATCCCCCTTTGGGGTCTCCCATCATCCAGTCATCACCGAAGGCCAAGATATGGTAGGAGATAGAGCTCTGAGCTGTCTCAAAGCCACTCCGTATATTG
>CAMPUN010000085.1 GCA_946997275.1 uncultured Porphyromonas sp. | reverse complement strand
GCACGGCGTAGCTTGTAGCCATTGGTCAACTCACCCGTAGAGAGGTTCTTATTGATGTTGACCACGAGGTCTACCTCATGCTGGTGCAGCAGATCAAGTGCCTGTGGCTGCTCGGTGCTGTCGGGCCAGTGAACGAGTGTGGCGGGGACCCCGTTCTCCTCTAGGAAGTGCTGCGTACCAGCCGTAGCGTAGAGCTTGTAGCCTTTCTTGTGGAGGAGCTGCGATGCCTCGAGGAGGTCGGCCTTTTGCTTAGCACCACCCGTCGAGAGGAGGATGCCACGCTCTGGTATGTGATGCCCCACGGAGAGCATCGCCTTGAGGATAGCCTCCTCGGTGTCTTCGCCGATACAGCCCACTTCACCCGTGGAAACCATATCGACACCTAGCACGGGATCAGCCTTTTGCAAGCGGGAGAAGGAGAACTGCGAAGCCTTGATCCCCACATAGTCTAGCGAGAAGGCATCCTTCGTCGGGTGCTCATAGGGCAGTCCTAGCATGATCTTGGTGGCTAGGTCGATGAAGTTGAGTCGCAGTACCTTGCTCACGAAGGGGAAGCTACGCGAGGCGCGAAGGTTGCACTCGATCACTTTGATCTCGTTGCCTCGTGCGAGGAACTGGATGTTGAACGGACCCGAGATGTGTAGCGCCTCGGCTATCTGACGCGATATTCGCTTGATGCGTCGGACGGTCTCGACGTAAAGCTTCTGAGCGGGGAACTGGATGGTTGCATCGCCACTGTGGACGCCGGCGAACTCGATATGCTCGCTGATCGCATAGGCGATGATTTCGCCATGATCGGCGACGGCATCCATCTCGATCTCCTTGGCATGCTCGACAAACTGCGACACGACCACGGGGTGGTCTTGGGACACATTGGCTGCGAGCTGCAAGAAGCGGAGTAGCTCCTCCTGATTGGAGCAGACATTCATCGCAGCTCCTGAGAGGACGTAGCTAGGACGCACCAAGACGGGATAGCCTACACGATCTACGAAGCGGTCGATGTCCTCAATGGTGGTGAGCTCGCTCCACTCGGGCTGGTCGATGCCTAGCTCGTCTAGCATGGCGGAGAACTTGTGTCGATCCTCCGCATGGTCTATATCTTCGGCTTGCGTGCCTAGGATGGTGACCCCATTGGCGGCAAGACGTAGCGCTAGGTTGTTCGGAATCTGACCACCCGTAGCTAGGATGACACCCTTGGGAGCCTCTAGGTCTATGATATCCATGACGCGCTCGAAGGTGAGCTCGTCAAAGTAGAGACGGTCTGACATATCGAAGTCTGTACTGACGGTCTCTGGATTGTAGTTGATCATGATAGAGCGCAGACCCGCCTTGCGAATGGTGTGTAGCGCATTGACACCGCACCAGTCAAACTCGACGGAGCTACCGATACGATAAGCTCCCGAGCCTAGCACGATGACCGACTTGCCGTCCTGCTCTGTGGCTATGTCGTGCTCCTCGCCATGATAAGTGAGGTAAAGGTAGTTGCTCTCGGCTGGTACCTCGGCGGCTAGCGTGTCGATCTGCTTGATATAAGGTAGTATGCCGAGGCTCTTGCGGTGCTGGCGTACCTGGTCAGCCTCTTTGTGCAGGGGCTTCTTGTACTCCTTGGTGACGGCACGTGCGATCTGAAAGTCGGTGAAGCCTTGCTCCTTAGCTTGCCGTAGTAGCTCTGCGGGGAGACTCTCGATGGAGTCACAAGTGCCCAGAGTCTCGGAGGTCTCTAGGATGTCTTGGAGGCGATAGAGGAACCAGCGATCTATCTTCGTAAGTTCGTGGATCTGCTCCACACTGTATCCCTGACGGAACGCTTTGCTGATGACGAAGATGCGGGTATCCGTTGGCTCCCGAAGGGCAGTGTCGATGTCGGGGATGACGAGCTCTTTGTTTTCGCAGAAGCCGTGCATGCCCTGCCCTATCATGCGGAGTCCCTTTTGGATTGCCTCCTCAAAGGTGCGACCGATCGCCATCACTTCGCCGACAGACTTCATGCTACTGCCGAGCTGACGAGACACACCGTGGAACTTACCGAGATCCCAGCGTGGTATCTTGCAGACACAGTAGTCTAGTGCTGGCTCGAAGAAGGCTGGCGTAGAGCCAGTCACCGCATTCTGCACCTCAAAGAGTCCATAGCCTAGTCCAAGCTTCGCAGCAACGTGTGCGAGGGGATAGCCGGTAGCTTTGCTCGCTAGAGCTGAGGAGCGAGAGAGACGCGCATTGACCTCGATGACACGGTAGTCCTCACTGTAGGGGTCGAGGGCGTACTGCACATTGCACTCGCCTACGACACCGAGGTGACGAATAATCTTGATAGCTATCGTGCGGAGCTTGTGATACTCGTCATTGGAGAGAGTCTGTGAGGGAGCGATGACGATGCTCTCGCCGGTGTGGATGCCGAGCGGGTCAAAGTTCTCCATATTACAGACGGTGATGCAGTTGTCGTAAGCGTCTCGCACCACTTCGTACTCGATCTCTTTCCAGCCACGCAAGCTCTTCTCGATCAGGAGCTGTGGGGAGAAGGCGAAGGCTTTCTCCGCAAGGACTCGGAGCTCCTCATCATTGTCGCAGAAGCCACTACCCAAGCCTCCCAAGGCGTAGGCAGCTCGTACGATGACGGGGTAGCCTAGTTGGTTGGCAGCTACGAGAGCGTCCTCCATCGTAGTGACAGCGTGGCTCTGAATGGTCTTAACCTCTATCTCGTCAAGCTTCTCGACAAAGAGCTCTCGGTCTTCGGTCGCCATAATGGTCTCGACGGGCGTACCGAGTACATCAATGCCGTAACGCTCTAGGACACCCGACTGGAAGAGCTGAACTCCACAGTTGAGTGCGGTCTGCCCACCGAAGGCTAGCATGATGCCGTCGGGACGCTCTCGCTCTATGACACGCTCTACGAAGTAAGGCGTGACGGGTAAGAAATAGACCGCATCAGCAACGCCTTCGCTGGTCTGAACCGTAGCGATATTGGGGTTGATGAGGACGGTCTTGATCCCCTCCGCTTTGACAGCTTTGAGAGCTTGTGAGCCTGAATAGTCAAATTCGCCTGCCTCTCCGATCTTGAGTGCACCAGATCCGAGTAGGAGTATCTTATTGTATTGCTTACGCTGA
Organism: uncultured Porphyromonas sp.; assembly: GCA_946997275.1. Lineage (GTDB taxonomy): Bacteria > Bacteroidota > Bacteroidia > Bacteroidales > Porphyromonadaceae > Porphyromonas. The sequence goes on along the minus strand of CAMPUN010000085.1, from coordinate 2,822 downwards.
GTCATGGTTTGGTCGAGCTTGATGGGTTATTTCGACAATTGTGGGTAGTTCAGGACGATGTCCTGGAAGTCTGAGAAGAAGCTGAGCGCATCTAGCGGACCGCCCTTTGCCTCTGGGTGGAACTGTACCGAGCGAAATGGCAGGTCGGTGTGCATTAACCCCTCATTGGTGCCATCGTTGAGGTTGGTGTACCACTCTTCCCATCCCTGAGGGAGTGTCGCTGAGTTGACAGCGTAGCTATGGTTCTGGCTGGTGATGAGGCACTGAGTCGAATTAACCCGTCGGACAGGTTGGTTGTGTCCGTGATTGCCGTACTTCATCTTGTAGATCTTGGCACCAGAGGCGAGCGCCATCAGCTGATTGCCCATGCAGATGCCGTAAGTGGGGAGCTGACGCTCGAAAGCATACTGTATCTGTCTGATCGTCTCCTTGCAGCAAGTTGGGGAGCCAGGTCCATTGCTGATGAAGACGCCTCGCAGTCCCTCTATCTGCTCCAAAGGATAGTCCCAAGGGACGCGGTGGAGGGTGAAACGCTCGTCGATGAGCGAGCGAAGAATGTTGTCCTTGAGTCCACAATCGATCAAAGCTATATGACAATCGCCCGAACCGTAGATGCGAGGCTCAGAACAAGAGGCTTGAGCGACTAAGTTTTGGTCTCCGATGGCGGGCTCTATGGGAGAGGTCTCGCCCTCGATGGTTATCGTGCCGACCTGGATACCGTGGTCACGCAGATGCTTGGTCAGCGCTCGTGTATCGATGCCGGTAATCCCCACGACGCCCTGCTCTGCCATAAAGTCTCCTAAGGACTGCTCCGCATTCCAGTGGGAGTACTCAGGCGAGTAGCTATTGACTATCAGGGCACGCATGAGACAGCCGTCACTCTCGTAGTATCTGGGGATGTCGTACTCATCTCGGGTGGCAGCGGGGATCCCGTAGTTGCCCACCATCGGATAGGTCATCACCAAGATCTGCCCCATATAGCTGGGATCGGTGAGCGACTCGGTGTAACCATTCATGGCTGTATTAAAGACTACCTCACCGGCCAACTGTCTAGTCGCACCGAAGTGCCAGCCTGTGTAGGTAGATCCGTCTTGTAGCGTGAGCGTAGCTTTGCGCTGTGTGGATGTTTGCATGATTATTTGGTGAAAAGAGCGTCTATGTCTATTTGCGATTGTACTGCTGCTCGTAGTAAGCGATGAAAGCATCGTTGACGAGATGGGACCCGCCGGGCGTAGGATAGTCGCCCGTAAAGTACCAGTCGCCTGGATGATGAGGGATAGCTTCGTGTAGAGCCTCTACTGTTTGGTAGACAATGCTAACCTCTGCCTTGATCCCGTCAGACTTGACGAGCTCAGCAATCTTAGCTGAGATCTCCTCTTCGGTAAAGGGGGCGTAAAGGGTCTTGATCACGTTGGGGACGTACTCCGTGAGCGGGCGCTCTCTGAGAGCTATCGCCTCACGGTATGCCTCGTCAAGCATACGCTGCTGGCCTCTCTCCTGAAGGAGTGCGATCATAGCTTTAAAGGCTATGAACTCGTCCACGTGGCGCATATCTATGCCGTAGTAGTCGGGATAGCGGATCTGTGGAGCACTGGAGACGAAGACTATCTTGCGCGGTCCTAAGCGGTCTAGGATCGTGAGGATGCTCTGGCGTATCGTGGTGCCTCGTACGATACTATCGTCGATGACCACGAGGTTGTCCACGCCACGCTCGATGGAGCCGTAGGTGACGTCGTAGACGTGCGTCGCTAGATCGTTGCGCGTATTGCCCTCGGAGATGAAGGTGCGTAGCTTGATATCCTTGATGGCGACCTTCTCACTACGTATGCGTTGCGAGAGAATATGCTTCAGTTGCTCGTCAAAGTCGGGAGCTCCCAACGCTTGCTCGATCTGCTCCGCCTTGCGCTCGTTAAGTTCGAGGTTTAGTCCCTCCAGCATACCGAAGTAAGCGACCTCGGCGGTGTTTGGGATAAAGGAGAAGACCGAATGGGTCAAGTCTCCGTCTATCTCTCTGAGGATAGCAGGCGTGAGAAGCTGTCCCAGCATCTTACGCTCACGATAGATGTCTCGATCACTACCACGAGAGAAGTAAATACGCTCGAAGGAGCAAGCTTTCAGTTCGCCAGGCTCCAGGATCTGCGTGATACTCGGATTAGCTTTGTTGTCTATGGTAAGCGCCTCGCCAGGGTTTAGCTCGAGAACCTTGTCGTAGGTCACATTCATCACCGTCTGGATCACAGGACGCTCGCTAGCAACGACGATAATCTCGTCATCAATGTAGTAGAATGCGGGGCGGATGCCGTTACGATCTCTCAAGACGAAAGAATCTCCCGATCCCGTCATACCGCACATCACAAAGCCTCCATCCCAGATAGGACTGGTACGACGGAGCACGTTGGTCAGATCCAGATGATCCTCGATGAAGTGCGTTATATCCATCCCCTCTAGCCCCTGCTCCTCGTGAGCGATCTTGTAGAGACGCTCCACCTCACGGTCTAGACGGTGACCTACTTGGTCTAATATAATATGTGTGTCGCTAGAGGTACGAGGATGCTGCCCGATGGCGGTGATCTCGTCAAAGATACCCGACACATTGGTCAGGTTGAAGTTACCACACACGGCGAGGGACTTCGCTCTCCAGTTGCTACGGCGTACCATCGGGTGTACGAAGGTCAAGCCCGCCAAGTCCGTCGTACTGTAACGTAGATGACCCATGTAGCAATCACCGAGGAAAGGCGTATAGCGCTCAGCCTGCGTCGCCTGCTCTACGGTAGGCGTCGTACCATTGTGAGTTGAGGCTATGGTCTCATGTACCTTCTTGA
>CAMPUN010000084.1 GCA_946997275.1 uncultured Porphyromonas sp. | reverse complement strand
ACCCCGTCTGAATAGGGAACTTGGTGCGAAGCCAAGACTGTACTCTCAGCTGTAACTCCTGAAGTGCGACCCTGCATTATGATGTCACTGTAGCGCCCGCCTACCAGCTTTCTAGCGAAGGTGCCGTAGGTAGCTATGGGAAGACTCAGGGTATCGCCCGTTTTGTAGAGCTAGATGTGAGCTATACGAACTAGGGAGAAGTCAGAAGACCTGCCTGTGCCATAGGACTTTTGTTTTCAGAGCTAGGAAATGAAAAGATTGACAGCGGGACAACTACGACTTCACATAGTGCGTACGATAGAGTCCATAGCAGCGAGGCTGACTATGAGGCTCCCTCTCGTTGTATCTACCGTCATCGGTCACACCCTACTGCCAGCTTCAAGCTGTAGGCTAGTGACCTCGCCCGTGACTTCTGCTCTGTATCTCGAGGGTCCTACTCGGACACACGACGATTCTATTCACTTTATACAGAAAAGAAGTTATGAAAACACGCGAAGAGTACATCGAGAGCCTTAGAGCTCTCCATCTAAACGTCTACTTCATGGGCAAGAAGATCGACAATCCTGTCGACCACCCCATGATCCGTCCATCGCTCAATTCGCTAGCGATGACCTATGAGCTGGCGCAGCAGGAGGAGTACAAGGACCTGATGACCGCTACCTCCAACATCACGGGCAAGACGATCAATCGCTTCTGCCACATACACCAGAGCGCTGAGGACCTCGTCAAGAAGGTCAAGATGCAGCGTCTCCTCGGGCAGAAGACCGCTAGTTGCTTCCAGCGCTGTGTGGGGATGGATGCCTTCAACGCTATCTGGTCTACCACCTATGAGATGGATGAGGCGTGCGGTACCAACTACCACCAGCGCTTCAGAGACTATGTCCAGTACTGTCAGGACAACGACCTCGTCGTGGACGGCGCTATGACCGATCCTAAGGGCGATCGCAGCCTTTCTCCCTCACAGCAGGAGGACCCAGACCTTTACGTACACATCAATGAGATACGCCCCGACGGGATCGTCGTCACGGGTGCCAAGGCTCACCAGACGGGCTCGGTCAATTCACACGAGCACCTGATCATGCCTACCTGCTCGATGCGTGAGGATGACGCAGACTACGCTGTTTCTTTTGCTATCCCTAGTGACGCTGAGGGCGTTACCATCATCTACGGTCGCCAGTCTTGCGACACGCGCAAGATGGAGGAGGGTGCCGACATTGACCTCGGTAACTCAACCTTCGGAGGTCATGAGACGCTCTTCATCATGGATCACGTCTTCGTACCTATGGAGCGTGTCTTCATGTGCCGTGAGTATCAGTTCTCCAACATGCTCGTCGAGCGCTTCGCTGGCTATCACCGTCAGTCTTATGGTGGCTGTAAGGTAGGTGTGGGCGATGTCCTCATCGGTGCGGCAGCCCTAGCTGCTGACTACAATGGCGTACCTAAAGCTTCGCACATCAAGGACAAGCTGATTGAGATGGTGCACCTCAATGAGACGCTTTACGCTTGTGGTATCGCTTGCTCGGCTGAGGGCAAGAAGACGAAGTCGGGCAACTATCTGATCGATATGCTCCTCGCGAATGTATGTAAGCAGAATGTAACTCGCTATCCTTACGAGATAACTCGTCTCGCTGAGGACATAGCTGGCGGTCTAATGGTTACGATGCCTAGCCAAGCTGACCTGCAGCACGAGGAGGTCGGCCCGCTCGTACGTAAGTACCTCGCTGGTGCTAAGGGCACGGACACTGTGAATCGTATGCGCATCCTACGTCTGATCGAAAACCTCACGCTCGGTACCGCTGCCGTAGGCTACCGTACGGAGAGCCTACACGGTGCTGGCTCGCCACAGGCTCAGCGCATTATGATCTCGCGTCAGTGTAATATGGAGGCAAAGAAGGAGCTGGCTCGTCAGATAGCTCATATCGACACCTCTCTGGATAAGAAGTCTCAGGGCAAGTAGTACTAGCCGATTATGACAGATCTATCCTCTAGGGTAGACGAGATCACTACCATCATCAGTAGCTATGTACGTCCCCAGCTCCAAGCTCACGGGGGCGACATAGCTCTGCTGAGAGTAACTGGCGAAGAGGTTTTCGTCAAGGTCTCAGGGAGTTGTCAGGCCTGCCCCTCGCTGAGTAGTACGATCCAAGAGGTCGTGCAGGAGACTCTGCGCAGCGAACTCGCTCTCCCCACCCTAACAGTAACTGTAGACGACAGCGTTAGCGACGAGCTCATCGCCGAGGCGCTTCGGATCATACGAAAGTGAGGTCCATTGGCGCTTAGCTTTTAGCTAGAGTCACTAGAACCACTCTAACCTCTAATTTCTAATCTCTAACCTCTAATCTCTCTATATGTCTATCCCATTTAGCAGTATTACTCCCGACGAAGCGGTCTCTCACATACAGGACGGTGACTTCGTCGTCCTCTCTCATGCGGCTGCTGTACCGCAAGCCTGCGTCGCTGCCTTAGCGCGAAACTATGAGCGCTTCCACAACGTACGCATCTTCCACATGGTCACTCTCGGCGAAAGCCCCTACACAGCACCAGAGATGGAGGGACACTTCAGACTCGTGACCAACTTCGTCGGAGCCAACACGCGTCCCGCCGTCGATGAGCAGCGCGCTGACTTCGTCCCCTCCTACTTCTACGAGGTCCCCTCGATGATGCAGCCTGGAGGAGCCTTTCATCCAGATGTTGCCATCGTGCAGCTCTCCTATCCCAACGAGGAGGGCTACTGTAGCTTCGGCACCTCCTGCGACTACACCAAGCCCGCTGCAGAGCAAGCGCGAGTCGTCATCGGAGAGCTCAATAAGCAGATGCCATTCGTCGGCGGAGACAACCTCATACATATCTCGCAGCTCACGCATATCGTCGAGGCCGACTACCCACTCTACGCACTCGACCTGCCACGCATCGGAGAGGTCGAGGAGGCTATCGGACGCAACTGCGCAGAGCTCATACAGGATGGCGACACGCTCCAGCTCGGCATCGGAGCAATCCCCGATGCTGTCCTGCTCTTCCTCAAGGATAAGAAGGACCTCGGCATCCACTCCGAGATGGTCTCCGACGGTGTCGTCAAGCTCATCAAGGCTAACACCATAACTGGCAAGCGCAAGACGCTACTCCCCAACAAAGTGGTCGCTACCTTCCTCATGGGTACACAAGAGCTCTACGACTTTGCGCACAATAACCCAACCATCGAGATGCGCCCTGTCAATTACGTCAACGATCCGCGCGTTATCGCCCAAAACGACCAGCTCGTGAGCATCAATAGCTGTATCGAGGTGGATCTCATGGGACAGGTCGTCTCGGAGGCGATGGGCTTGCGACAGTTCAGCGGTCCAGGCGGACAGGTAGACTTCGTGCGTGGTGCCGCCTGGTCTAAGGGCGGACGCAGCATCATCGCTATCCCCTCCACAGCTCGCCGAGGTACCGCCTCCCGCATCGTACCCCTACTCACAGAGGGCGCAGCCATCACTACCTCTCGCAACGACGTAGACTACATCGTCACCGAGTATGGCGTGGCGCATCTCAAGGGCAAGTCGCTCCGTGAGCGAGCTTTAGCACTGACTGCTATCGCTCATCCCAATTTCCGCCCCGAACTAGAGGCGGAGTGCAAGAGAAGATTCAAACTATAACAATACATTCTTACTATGCAACTATTCAAGCTCAAGACGGTCATCGACCAGTTCGAGACCTTTGCAGACTTTGCCAAAGCCTTTGCACTCGGGGAGCGGGACCTAGTCATCACCAATGACTTCCTCTACGAGCCCTTTATGAAAGCCTCTCAGCTACCCTGCCACTTCGTCATGCAGGAGCACTACGGCACAGGAGAGCCCTCAGAGGAGATGATGAATCAGATCCTCCACGACCTCCAGGGCACAGACTACGATCGTGTCATAGCCGTAGGCGGTGGTACGGTCATCGACATCTCCAAGCTCTTTGTGCTACGTGGCTTGACAGACGTGATGGACGCTTTTGACAAGAAGATCCCGCTCGTCAAGGAGAAGCAACTCATCATCATCCCCACCACCTGCGGTACAGGTAGCGAGGTGACCAATATCTCTATCGCTGAGATCAAGAGCCGCCAGACGAAGATGGGACTCGCCGACGATGCCATCGTAGCTGACAATGCGGTCATCATCCCTGAGCTACTAAGGGGGCTGCCCTTCAAGTTTTACGCTTGCAGCGCCATCGATGCGCTCATACATGCCGTGGAGTCCTTCCTCTCGCCCAAGTGCAATCCCTACACCGCTATCTTTAGCGAAGCTGCTTGGCAGATCATCATCCCGGTCTTCCAGAAGATACGAGACAAAGGTCCCGACTACCGCTTCGAATGTATGGGCGAGATGATTATGGCGAGCAACTTCGCGGGCATCGCCTTTGGCAATGCGGGTGTTGGTGCCGTCCATGCGCTCTCTTATCCGCTCGGTGGTACCTATCACGTACCCCACGGAGAGGCAAACTATCAGTTCTTCACCGAGGTCTTTAAGGCTTACGAGCGCAAAGCTCCAGCTGGTCAGATGCAGCTCCTCAAGGAGAAGCTCGCCAAGCTGATGGGTTGCACACCCGCCACGCTCTTTGACGAGATCGACGCACTACTCTCAGCCTTGATTGCCAAGAACCCGCTTCACACCTACGGCATGAAGGAGGAGGAGGTCGAAGGCTTTGCCGATGCGGTCATCGCTACGCAGCAGCGCCTCCTGGCAAACAACTACACCCCCCTCACACGGGACGAGATCAGAGACATCTACAAAGCTCTTTACTAATAAAGCTATCACACAATTCAACCTATAAACAACCATATCATGGATATCAAAGAAATGGTCTCTCTAGCACGAGAGGCACAGAAGGATTACCAAGCACGCTTCGACCAGGACGCTGTAGACCAGGTGGTCAAGGCTCTCTGTCGTGTCGTCTATGACAATGCTGAGATGCTCGCTCGTGAAGCTGTCGACGAGACCGAGATGGGCGTCTATGAGGACAAAGTAGCTAAGTGCCGCAACAAGTCAAAAGGCGTATGGAGCAACCTCCAGGGCAAGAAGAGTATGGGCGTACTAGACATCGACGAGAAGACCGGTCTCATCAAGATCGCTAAGCCCGTAGGTGTCGTCGCTGCTATCACCCCGACGACCAATCCGATCGTCACTCCGATGGCAAACATCGCCTTCGCCCTCAAGACGCGCAACGCGATCATCGTATCCCCACACCCACGCTCTAAGAACTGCTCCGCACATACCATCCAGCTCATACTGGAGCGTCTCAAGGACTTCAACGTACCTGAGCACCTCATCCAGTGCGTCACCGAGCCCTCTATCCAAGCCACGCAAGACCTTATGGCTGCCGTCGACGTCGTAGTCGCTACCGGTGGTATGGGCATGGTACACTCTGCTTACTCTTCGGGCAAGCCCTCCTTTGGTGTCGGTGCTGGCAACGTACAGGTCATCCTCGACGAGCATATCGACTACAAAGAAGCTGCCGAGACCATCATCCGCGGACGTATCTTCGACAACGGCATCATCTGCTCTGGCGAGCAGTGCTTCATCTATCCTGAGCAGCACCGGGAGGAGATCTTCCAGGCCTTCAAGGATCACGGAGCTTACTTCGTACCAGCTGAGGAGCATGACAAGATGGTCAATACGCTCTTCGTCAACGGCACCATCAGCCGCGACGTCGTCGGCAAGAGCGTACAGCACATTGCTCAGCTCGCCGGCATCTCCGTACCTGAGGGTACTCGCATGCTCATCGTGCCCGCCAAGGGCGTCGGTACGGCCGATCCTATCTGCAAGGAGAAGATGTGCCCCGTGATGACCTGTCTGCCCTACAAGCACTTTGATGAGGCTATTGAGATTGCCAATACTAACCTCAAGATGGAGGGTAGCGGTCACACGGCAGGCATCCACTCAAACAATCAGGGTAACATCATCAAGGCTGGCGACGAGATCACCATCTCGCGTCTCATCGTCAACGC
>CAMPUN010000083.1 GCA_946997275.1 uncultured Porphyromonas sp. | reverse complement strand
CCATCGACTCATAGAGCATGTAGACGTCACGACCGCCAGCGTGCTCGCTTGAGTCTTTTACCGCACGTATCTCTACCTCCGTACTGCCCGAAGGCACGCTGACGACCATACGTAGCGAGGGGGAGAAGAGCGAGTGCGACTTCTTGTTGATCTGCTTGACCATGCCTCGAATCATCTTCTCAGCTGCGTCAAAGTCCGCTATGACGCCATCTCTGAGGGGACGCACCGAGCGAATGTACTCGTGCCCCTTCTCATAGATCTCCCGAGCCTTCGTGCCCACGGCGATCACCTCGTCATTGCGACGGTCGAAGGCGATGACACTAGGCTCGTCGAAGACGATCTTTCCATCCTTCATTATGATTGTATTAGCTGTACCGAGGTCTATAGCTAGTTCTTGTCTTAGTTTGAATAGTCCCATATATCGTTTGGTTGTGACTAATGATTAATGTCTAAAGTGGCGTACCCCTGTCGTCACCATGGCGACGCCCTGCTCGTTGCATGCGTCGATGCTCTCCTGGTCGCGTATCGATCCACCAGGCTGTACGATAGCCGTGATGCCCGCGGCAGCAGCTAGGTCTACACAGTCACGGAAGGGGAAGAAAGCGTCGCTCGCCAGGACAGCCCCCTTGAGGTCGAAGCCAAAGTTGTGCGCCTTCTGGATCGCTTGTCTGAGCGCTGAGACACGAGAGGTCTGACCGATGCCCGTCGCGAGGAGCTGGCTGTCCCGGACGATAGCCAGAGCATTGCTCTTGCAGTACTTGACGATGCTCTCGGCCATGCGTATGTCCGCCATCTCATCTTCGCTAGGCGTAGCCTCCGTGACAGAGGTGTAGACGACCGGCTCGGAGAGGACGTCTGGTGTCTGTACTAGGTAGCCTCCCACCGCTGAGCGGACGCTGTCTTGGTCGGGCAAGGGTGCTTTCTGCAGGAGGAGGATACGCTTCGACTTTTGACCCAATATCTGCAAAGCTTCGGTGTCAAAGTCGGGTGCGATGAGCACCTCAAAGAAGATGTGCGAGATCTGCTCCGCCGTCTCCCGGTCTATCGGTCTATTTGCCACAAGGATACCGCCAAAGGGCGACTCCGTATCAGCCTCATAAGCGGCCTGCCAAGCCTCCGAGATGGTCTCACGAGAAGCTATCCCGCACGGGTTGGTGTGCTTGAGGATCGCAAAGGTGGGAGCCTCAAACTCCTGAATGAGATGCACGGCGGCGTCGAGATCCTGCAGATTGTTGTAGGAGAGCTCTTTGCCCTGTAGCTTGTCAAAGTAGCGATCCAGGTCTCCGAAGTAGAAGCCCATCTGGTGAGGATTCTCGCCATAGCGTAGGACGCGCGGGTTGCGACCAGAGAGATGTAGTGCGGTATGAGCGCTCGCGTCGAAGTAGTTGAAGATGTCACTGTCGTAAGTCGCTGTCACCTCAAAGGCACGTAGCGCATAGCTCCTCCGCTCGGGGAGGGTCGTGGTACATCCGTCCCGCTCCAGCAGATCAATCAGCCCGTCGTACTGATCGCGGTGCGAGCAGATGAGCACGTCGTGGTAGTTCTTTGCCGCAGCACGTATGAGGGAGATACCGCCTATGTCTATCTTCTCGATGATCTCCTCCTCGCTGGCGCCACTAGCGACGGTCTCAGCAAAGGGGTATAGATCCACGATCACAAGGTCTATCAGAGGAAGTGCGTACTGCGCTACCTGCTCCTCGTCATGCGCATTGTCTCGCCGTGCGAGGATACCGCCGAAGATCATCGGGTGGAGCGTCTTGACACGCCCTCCTAGGATAGAGGGCAGAGCGGTCAGTGACTCAACGGGGGTGCAGGGTATACCGAGCGACTCGATATACTCTTGAGTACCTCCAGTGGAGACGATCTCTACCTCGGCAGCATGTAGTATCTGAGCGATACGGTCGATGCCCTCCTTGTGGTAGACTGATATGAGGGCTCGTCGGATAGATCTTGTGGTCATAAGCCTTGTGGCGTGTGGTATAGGGTGAATGGTAGCTCTCCTAGGCAACCCCTAAGCAGAGCAATATGTGGGTCATAGCTACAGTAGCTACAAAGGTAGTAAAAAGAGCCGATAAACGAGCCCTTTCCTGGAATGCATATTCCGACTAAATCGCAAATAGCTCCGTGGAAAACAGAAATCCCCTACCGAGGAAAAAAGAAAAACCTCCGAAGAGTCATATGAGACTTCGGAGGAATGAAATAATACTTCGGAGGAATGAAGTGAAACTTCGGAGGAATTTCTCGACTCGTCTGTGGAGATTTTCAAATTCTTCGGAGGAAATCGGAAGAGTGCGGAGAGGGGTGCGTCAGCTCTCTTCACCTGATCTCGTTTAGCTAGAGAGAGTGGCGCAAAAAGTTTCTTTTATCACTTCGAGAGGGCTGTTTTTGACGGGAAATGGTGCTAAAAGAGAGATTGTTGGGCAATTTTCTCCCAAAATAGTTGTGGGCAATAAAAAAAACACTATCTTTGGAGCGTGAATAGGACTGAACAGCGCCATAGCGCTATGCTACAAGCGGTCAAGGCCATTCGCAAGGACCCTCAAGCAAGAGAATTTTACTACTAATCATAAACAAGTATATCTATGAACAAAACAGATTTCATCAAGACTGTAGCCGACAAGGCTCAGCTAACTCAGAAGGACACAAAGGCTGTCTATGAGGCTATCGTAGAGACAATCCACGAGGAGATGAAGAAGGGTGAGCGCCTCACACTCGTAGGCTTTGGCTCATTCTACGTTTCTGAGCGCGCTGCTCGCAAGGGTATCAACCCACGCTCTGGCAAGACTATTCAGATCAAGGCTAGCAAGTCTATCAAGTTTAAGCCAAGCTCGGCTCTAGACATCAACAAGAAGTAAGCACAAGCTACTCACATAGATGCCCTTAGGAAGTGCTATCGCCTCCTGAGGTGCATTGATACAAAAAGAGAGGAGCAGACCCTGATGGAGTCTACTCCTCTCTTTGCAATAATACTTTTGAAGTCAGCTACTTGGTCGCCCGCCGGAAGGAATACCGCAGAATGAGCCCCAAGAGCGTCAGGCTGACGGGGAAGGCAAACCACACGCCCATAAGCTGTGGTCCATTGCCCTCCAGTCCGATACCAAAGCCAAAAAGCCACGCCATCGTGGGCGCTACAATCAGGTGACACAGCGCAGCCGCTGGCGCGAGCATCGCCACACGGCTAATCCCCCTCAGGGCGTTGGCATAGACGATCTGTAGCGCATCGCCTATCTGGTAGAGGCAGAGCGGGATGAGTGCTAGATAAGTAGCCTCAGCGACCGAGAGGTCGGCATTAAAGAGCCGCACCACTGGCTCACGAAACAGAACTAAGAGCGGCATCATCACCGCCGCCACAAAGAGACAGAGGTAGACGCCCGCACTGGCCACATGGCGGGTCTCCCCCCGCTCCCCCTGTGCTAGGAGCGTGCTGCTATGGATGGCGGTGGCCGCCCCGATGCCGTAGTAGACCATGAAGCCTAGCGTGCTAATGGTCGAGATGATCTGATGAGCTGCCAAGGCTGACGTGCCGATCCGAGCAACCAAGATGACTGCCACAGAGAAGGAGGCAGCCTCCATGCCCATCTGCAGAGCCACGGGCGTACCGAGTCGTAGCAACGGAGCCATCCCCTCACGCCACGACCAGCGCAGACGTTTGATTCGCTCTAGGATCTCACGGTAGCGTGGCAACAGAGCGGTCACAGCTACGATCGCTACCAGCATGGCCACACGACTTACCAGCGTTGCGATGCCAGCGCCGTACAAGCCCCACTCGGGGAAGCCCCCTTTGCCATAGATGAGGAGGTAGTTGAGCCCAATGTTTAGTACATTGCCCGCCAGCGTTATATACATGGGGATCTGCGTGTCGCCCATTCCCTCGGTGTACTGCTTGAACGTGTTGAAGAGCATCACCACCATAAAGCCCAAGATCTGGATACGGTAGTAGGGCAGGGCGATGGGGCGCAACTCCTCCGATAGGTTAAAGGTGCCGAGGCTTCCCTCGAGGAGAAAAAGCCCTCCGCCGATCAGCAGGGCGATCAGCAGGTTGAGCAGGAAGCTATGCCCCAAGTAGTGCGCCACCTGATCCGAGCGTCCCCACTCCTTATTGGTCGCCACCAGCGGGGTCAGCCCGTAGGAGAAGCCCATGCCGAAGATGATGACTAGGTTGAGGAAGTTATTGACAAAGGACGCCGCCGCCAGCTCCGACAGACTATGATGGCTCACCATCACATTGTCGGCAAAGCCCACGAGGATCAGTCCCACCTGCCCGATGATCACGGGCAGGCCCAGACGCAACAGCGGGCGAAAGTGCTCCTGACAGCTCCGATAGTACGCGCTCCAGCTCATATCACTCGAATTGCACCTGACGACTAAGAATTGAGGCGAGCGAGAAACTCCTCCTCCGTGACGAGCGGGATGCCGAGCTGCTCCGCTTTGGCGCGCTTAGAGGGGCCCATGTCGCTACCCATCAGGACGAAGGTCGTACGACTCGAGATGCTCCCCACGTTGGTCCCGCCGTGCTGCTCGATGAGCTGCTTGTATTCGTCACGGCTGTGCTGGGTGAAGCTGCCTGAGATAACGATCCGCTCGCCCTCCAAACGGTTGGACTGAGGCGTGTCGGTCGTCTCCTCGGCGCGTTCCTCCAGGACTACGCCACAGCGCTGTAGCTCTGCGATCAACTGCTGGTTGCGCTCCAGAGAGAAGAAGTAAACGACCTGCTCCGCTATCTTCGGACCCACGTCGGGGAGTGCCTGTAGCTCGTAGGCGGTCGCCTGGGCTAGTCGGTCAATGCTCTGGAAGTGTCGTGCCAGTGTCTTCGCCGTGCCCTCGCCGACGAAGCGGATGCCGATGCCGTAGAGCAGACGAGCAAAGGGGCGACCCTTCGACTGCTCGATGCTGGCGAGGAGGTTATTGATCGACTTCTCCTTAAAGTTCGGTAGCTGCGCCAGATCGCTAGCGGTGAGCTTGTAGAGGTCGTCAATGTTTTCAATAAGATGTCTGTCAAAGAGTGCGTCGATCGTCTCAGGCCCCACGTTGATATCGGCAGCTCTGCGTGTGCAGTAGTGCTCTATCCGCCCCATGATCTGTGGCGGGCAGGCGTAGCTATTGACACAGTAGTAGCCCACCGAGCCATCGATCTGCTGGAGCGGTGCACCACAAGCGGGACAATGCTCAGGCAGTCGCACAGGCTCCGCCTCGGGTCGTCTGAGACTGGTCTCCACAGCGGTAATCTTAGGGATAATCTCCCCGCCCTTCTCAATATATACGTAGTCGTGGTAGTGCAGGTCGAGGCTCTTGATGAACTCCTCGTTGTGCAGCGTAGCGCGACGCACCACCGTCCCCGAGATAAGGACTGGCTCCACATTGGCCACTGGCGTGACAATGCCCGAGCGACCCACCTGATAGTCCACCGAGAGAAGCTCTGCGCGCGCATTCTCTGGCTGATACTTGTAAGCAAAAGCCCAGCGTGGCGACTTCGCCGTATTGCCGAGGGCACGTTGCTGCGTGAGACTGTCCACTTTGAGGACGATACCGTCCGTGGCGTAGGGCAGATCGCCCCGCTGCACGTCCCACTCATCTATATAATGGTATAGCGCCGACAGGTCGCTACTCTTAAATGGCGCAACGCCCGTGTCAAAGCCCATCTCCTCGAGCAGCTTCATCCGCTCATAGTAACTGTCTGGCAGACGTGTCTCATCGTCCAGCGCATAGAGGTAGTAGCAGATGCAGAGCAGACGGCGCTGCGCCACGATGCGACTATTCAGTGTCTTGAGCGTACCAGCAGCCGCATTGCGAGGATTGGCAAAAGGTGCTTCACCCTCAGCCGCACGCTCCCCATTGAGCCTCTCGAACTCCTTGAAGGGAAGTAGCACTTCGCCCCGCACCTCGATGCGCCCCTTCGTATAGTCGGGATGCCCCGCAATAGAGCGCAGACGTAGTGGCACCGACTGAATCGTCCGTACATTGACCGTCACATCATCGCCGAGCGTCCCGTCACCACGCGTCACGGCACGTATCAGCAC
>CAMPUN010000082.1 GCA_946997275.1 uncultured Porphyromonas sp. | reverse complement strand
AGAGCTCCCCGCTGGTCTCTCCAAGGAGCAGATCGAGGAGCAGGTGCTGGCGCATCCTGACACGGTCAAGTGGATCGACGGCAAGCCGCTCAAGAAGGTAATTGTCGTGCCAGGGCGCATAGTCAACATAGTATTGTAATGATCAAGTCTCCGAGCCCTGCCGTGCTGGCGCTGGGCTATGGGAAGACTATTCCATCTATCTCTAGAAAAACAAATCATATAGTATGTCTCAAGCTTTAGCAGCTCCCAATAGTAAGCGAGCGAAAACGTGGTACTTCGTCCACGACTTCTTTTTTATCGTACTCGGTGTCTGCCTTTACGTACTCGGCTGGGCGGGCTTCGTCCTCTCGCAGGAGATCGCTACGGGTGGACTGGCGGGTGTTACGACCATCATACAGATAGCGACGAACATCCCTGCCTTCATCCCTTACAACATCATCAACGTCGGATTGCTGATCGTATCGATCATCTTCCTCGGGTGGCGCTACTCCGTCAAGACGCTCATCGGAGTCATCCTCATGGGTATCGCTATCCCTATCGGTCAGGCTCTCTTTGGAGATCCAAATACGGAGGTGTACCACAACCTAAGTAGCTTGCTCACGGACAATATCCCCAATGTGGGGCCTCTGCTTAGGGAAGAGCGCTTTATGGCGGTTATCATCGGTGGTATCCTATGCGGTAGCGGACTCTTTCTAGTCTTCCACGTAAATGGTAGTACGGGCGGTACGGATGTCATCGTCTCGCTCTTTAACAAGTACACGACGCTCTCACTAGGACGTGCTATGATCCTGATAGATGCGACGATCGTGACAGCCTCCTACTTTGTCAATGTCTACATCTCAGGCAAAGATCCGCAGCTCGGCGCTGAGCTACTCACCTTCTCCATCGTAGAGGTGGTCTTCTGCGCTATGACCCTTGACTACTGGACCAATAGCAACAAGCACTCGATACAGCTCTTTATCTTTAGCAAGAAGTATAAGGAGATCAACGAAGCGATCACGCAGCGACTGCACAGAGGCTGTACACTCGTACATGCTGACGGAGGCTACTCGCAAGAGGAGATGCGCATCCTCATGGTGGTCACTCGCAAAGCGCAGCTACAGAGCATCAACCGAATCATCAAGGAGATTGACCCCGACGCCTTCGTATCGGAGGGCACCGTGCACGGAGTCTACGGACGAGGCTTCGATAACCTGAAGTAAAGGTCAAAAGTCGAGGCGACATGCTCGCTACGAGTCGGCACAACAAAGCACTACTCGCTCTACTAGGCTGTTTGCTAGTAGGGGGACTAGTGCTTTACCTGTATCGTCCCGAGGCTTTGCCGATACCTCGCTGTCCCTTCCTACAACTCACGGGATGTCAATGCCCTGGCTGCGGGTCGCTACGAGGCATCCACGCCTTGCTCCATGGCGACCTAGGACGGGTCCTACAGCTCAACGTGATGCTCCTCCCAGGCTTGTTCTACTTCACTCTCCTCGTGATACTGGAGCTACTGCGTCCCTATCGTCCACAAGCGGAGCACCTCTACCGGAGACTCGCTGGGCGCACCGCCTGCTGGATCATCTTCGCCATCATCATCGTCTGGGGTATCGTACGCAACCTCCTCTAAGACAGCTCTAGCACCTTATGAGACCTCTGGCTCTCCTGACACTCTGCCTGCTCCTCTCCTGTAGTGGAGCGCTTGCACAGAGCAGCTCGTCAGACACGCTCGCTCCATCGCCCGATCCGCTCGTCGCACTACTCCCAGGAGCGCTCTATGCTGTCTACCCGCTCCATCACAGCGATATGGCTATTCGTACGACTCGGCACCACCTTCTGGGCGCTCAGTGGCGCCATCGCTACGACGACCACATGCAGTTTGCCTCCTACGCACTACAGCTTGCGATGCGCTGTGGCGGTGCCACGGGACGCTCCCGCTCGTGGGGCGAGATGCTGACCGCCGATGGCATAGGCGCACTAGGGACGGCAGCTATCGTCCTTTCGGTCAAAAGTGGCATGCAGCGCATGCGTCCCGATGGATCGACACGCAATAGCTTTCCCTCGGGGCATACAGCGACAGCCTTCCTCGGCGCCGAGCTCTTTAACCTAGAGTATGGTGCCGACTACCCTTTGCTCGCTCATCTGCAGTATCTCTTCGCCACCTCAGTCGCTTTCGGTCGCATGGCCAACAACCGTCACTGGTACTCCGACGTCCTGTGGGGCGGGCTCATCGGAGTGACCATGGCTCGTGTCGGGTATCTCGCCAGTGATCTCATCTTCGGTCGCTACACGCCTGCGGTAAGTTCGCAGAGCCCAGACCAATACTTCTACGTCTCGCTCCTCTATAGTCGCAACTTGTTCGGAGGAGCTAGCTGTCTCGGCACGCAGCTCGGCTGGCTGACGCCCTCTCTCAACTATGCTGCAGAGCTCTCCCTACGACCCGACAAGGAGCGCCCTACGCTTCACGGCGATCTCGTTGTAGGGGCGCCACTCTACCAGTGGCGATACTTAAGCCTGCGACAAAGCTACGGCATAGGCATAGGCTATGACAAAGCAACTAGCGAGCGCACCTATGCACATCTGCAGGCTGGTCTAGAGGCTCTCCCCAGACTGCGCTACCTAGATCGGCTCGGTCTCTTCCTCCGGCTTCACTGTGAGCCTTATCGTCAAAGCTATCTGACGCTAGGCCTGTCGCTCCGTCATCCCTGCTGGTAAAGTCTCTTTTTCGTATCTTTGTGCAGAGAGCGGAACCTCTCGGGCAAAAAGAAATAGAATGATGAAAGACACAAGTAAGCGAATCGTAAGAGAGGGTGATACGATGAAAGTATCTCCTCAGTTGACCAATGAGCCTGACTGGGTCGAGGGCGTTGTGGTTGATGTCGAGCAGAACCCCTTCAAGGGCTTGGTTATCGCCATCAAGGACAAAGCTGGGCGCATCTTCTTTGGTGAGGAGAAGTACTTCGCATTTTGTTAGTCAAGATCTATGTTTGCAATAGCTTTTGACATGGTCGTCGTAGACCTCAAGCGGTACTACGGGGAGCCTTATAACAATGCCTACTACGAGATAAATAAAGAGCTTAAGAAGTTTGGCTTCTACAATGCTCAGGGTAGTGTCTATCTCACGACAAAGAACGATATGTCTGAACTTTACAGAGCCATAGAAGCTCTCAAGGGAATAGACTGGTTTCGGAAGTCAGTGCGAGATATACGTGCCTTTAGGGTAGAGGACTGGAGCGACTTTACCGCAGTTGTACAAGGCACTGATTAGCGAAGCTCTATATAGAGATTAAATAATGAGCGTAGCCTCCTTGATGATAAGGGAGCTACGCTCTTCTTACGTCATCCCTGCTGGTAAAGCTTCTACGGTCTAGCCTCTTTTTCGTACCTTTGGAGAGCATTCAGTAATCTATGGTCGCCTCGAGACGACCTTTCTTTCACTCATCTCATACTATCCTATGACTAGAAGAAACTTGTTTCGTAGCCTCGTGGCTCTTATTCTCTCTACATTAGCTCTGCCTATGACTGCACAGCAAGGGACCAAGCAGATGACCCCAGAGATGCTCCTCACGATGCCTCGTGTAGGAAGCTACGCTCTAGCGCCTAATGGTAAGCAGGTGGTCTATAACGTATCCCAACCCTCTATCAAGGACAACAACAGCCGCACCTCTATCTACCTCATCAATAGCGACGGCACAGGACGTACCGAGCTGACCGCACCCTCCGCTGGTAGCGAGTACAGCCCACGCTGGAGCCGGGACGGCAAGCAGATATACTTCATGCGTGGCACCGACCAGGGCATGCAGCTCTTCGCGCGCACCCTTAGCAATGGGGCCGAGCGTCAGCTCACCGCTATCGATGGCGGTATCGTCGACTATCTCTTCTCGCCCGATGAGACGACGCTCCTCTATGTGCAGGACATCAAGGCTCGCCCCGTCGTCACGGACGTTTATCCTGATCTAGACAAAGCTGACGCACGCATCATCGAGGATCTCATGTACAAGCATTGGGACGAATGGGTCTCGACGATGCCACACCCCTTTATTGCAAAGGTTACGGCACAGCCCATCACCAAGGGACTGGACCTTCTCGAAGGTGAACCTTACGAGGCGCCGATGCGTCCTTTCAACGGTATCGAGGATATAGCTTTTAGCCCCGATGGCAACCTCATCGCTTACGCTTGTCGCAAGAAGACCGGACTGGAGTACAGCCTCTCGACCAATAGCGACATCTACCTATATAATGTATCGACTGGCGAGACGACCAACGTCAGCGAGGGCATCATGGGTTACGATACGAACCCCGTCTTCAGCCCCGACGGTCGCTCGCTCATCTGGATCGGCATGGAGCGCGACGGCTACGAGTCTGACCTACAGGTCATGTATCTCTACGACTTGGCAAAGAAGCAGTACCGTCCCCTCACGGCCGACTTTGAGTACAACATTTCCAACCCCACCTGGAGTGCCGACAGCAAGACCATCTACTTCATCACCTGCCGTGAGGCGCTGACCCACCTCTACAGCTATCAGCTGGCTAATGGCAAGATCAAGCAGATCACCGACGGGCAGTACGACTACACCGGCTTTGATATCAATGACAAAGGCGTCTGCGTAGCCTCTCGCCAAGCGATGACCTACCCCACGGAGCTCTTCATGGTCAATCTGAAGAACGGCACGGCTACCGCACTCACTGAGGAGGACAAGCCAATCATGAGCCAGCTAGGCAACCTAACTTGCGAAAAGCGCTGGATGCCTACGACCGATGGCGGCAAGATGCTCACATGGGTCCTCTATCCACCGCACTTTGACAAGAGCAAGCAGTACCCCTCCATCCTTTACTGTCAGGGTGGTCCGCAAAGCACCATCAGCCAGTTCTGGTCTTACCGCTGGAACCCCCGCATCATGGCGGAGCAGGGCTACATTGTCATCCTGCCCAACCGTCACGGCGTACCAGGCTTTGGCAAGGCGTGGAACGAGCAGATCAGTGGTGACTACAGCGGGCAAAACATCCGCGACTACCTCACCGCAGCTGACCTGATGCGTAAGGAGCCTTTCATCGATCCTCATCGTATGGGTGCTGTCGGTGCTAGCTATGGTGGCTACTCGGTCTACTACCTAGCAGGTGTACACGAGGGACGCTTCGCTGCCTTCATCGCTCACGCTGGTATCTTCAACCTCGAGGCGCAGTATCTCGAGACTGAGGAGAAGTGGTTTGCCAACTGGGATATGGGTGGTGCTCCTTGGGAAAAGGACAACGCTACGGCTCAGCGCACCTTTGCCAATTCACCTCACAAG
The DNA here is from genome assembly GCA_946997275.1 of uncultured Porphyromonas sp. Lineage (GTDB taxonomy): Bacteria > Bacteroidota > Bacteroidia > Bacteroidales > Porphyromonadaceae > Porphyromonas. Next base: position 773 of record CAMPUN010000082.1, on the reverse strand, counting down.
CTCGTTGACAAGTGGGATACGCCTATCCTGATCATTCACGGAGAGCATGACTTCCGTATCCTTGCTTCGCAGGGTATGATGGCCTTTGACGCAGCCAAGATGCGTGGCATACCGACGAAGATGCTTCTTTTCCCCGAGGAGACGCACTGGGTCCTCAAGCCTCAGAATGCCCTCCTATGGCAGCGCACCTTCTTCGACTGGCTCGACCGTTGGCTCAAGAAGAAGTAAGAAGCCGTGATAGATACACTCGTATTTGATTTCGGAGGCGTCTTAGTGGATCTCCAGCCGGAGGTGTCGCTAAGACGCTTCCGCGAGCTGGGGGTTCATGACATCGACGAGATGCTCAATCCGTACCGACAGCTCGGTGTCTTCCACGACCTAGAGATGGGGCTCGTGGGGCGCGAGGAGTTTGTCGCACGGCTCAATGAGCATGCGGGCACAGCCCTGACTGATGAAGAGATCAATGAGGCGATCATGCTCTTCCTCGAGGGAGTGCCTCAGTACAAGTTTGACTACCTAGAGCAGCTACGCAAGCAGTACAAGATCTATATCCTGTCAAACACCAACCCCTACATCATGGCTTATGCCCACAGTCCGCACTTCCTCCCCGCCACGGGGCGGACGCTGAGCGACTATGTGGACAAGGTCTACGCCTCCTGCGATATGCACACGATGAAGCCCGATCGAGCTATCTACGAGCAGATGATAGCGGACAGCGGGATGGTGCCCGAGCGGACGCTCTTCATCGACGACAGCACGGCCAATCTGGAGGC
>CAMPUN010000081.1 GCA_946997275.1 uncultured Porphyromonas sp. | reverse complement strand
CGATGACGATACTGTCCATAGGCTCGGATCAAGCCATAGAGCGGACTCTCCTCAGCAATCGTCCGCACGCCTTGAGCAAACGTACTATCAGCCGTCTGCTCCAAGTAGCGCGCATCAAAGAGATCACCTCTGACTCCCGCCACGAGCAAGCCCTCCCGAGTAGGATGCCATGTAAGATCAGAGTGTAGGGTCCACCTATTCTCCTGTGCAGCCTCCGACCACATGAGATGCCACTGAGGGTCCTGCTTGCCTCCTCGGAGGTTCATCGTATCAACAGGCATGCTGGTATCAGAGCGCACGAAGGAGAGCTGCGTACGGAGTGACGTACGGGAGGAAAACTGTACGCTGTGTGTCAGCCCTGCGATGTAGGCTGTCGAATTGACCGCTACTCGCTGTGCGAAGGTGAGCTTACTAAAGTCGTAGTCGGCATATTCAAAATTGTCTCCCAGCTCGTTTGTGGCAAAGTGTATGTGGCTCTTGCTAAATAACCCGATGAAAGAGAGCGTATGCCCATGTCCTAGGTCGAAGTGGAGCTTTGTTGTGAAGTCTTGATAGCGTGGTACCACTGGCATCTTAAATCCTAAAGCATGCACTATGTCAGGGACAGAGTAGCGATAAGAAGCAAGGTAAGACGATTGACTCCCCTTGCGCAGGTACCCCTCAGCCCCTAGCTCTAGTCCCCCGAAGCCTGACTGTAGCCAAAACTCATGTCGCTCAAGATTGCCACGGCGTAGACGCAAGTCAAAGATGCCCGAGAGCGCATTGCCATAAGGGGCTGGCCAAGCACTCAGGTGAAAGTCCGAGTTGGTCAGCAGATTGGTATTTAGATAGCTTACCTGACCTCCAGTCATACCGACACCTGTATTGAAGTGATTGGGATTGCTAATCTCGATACCATCTAGGATCCACTGCACCCCAGCGGGTGAATTACCTCGTATGATGATATCGTTGCGAGAGTCGTTGACGGGCATGATACCAGCGAAGCTACGCACCATACGAGCAGGGTCGCCCAGGGAAGCGGCAAAGCGATACGCCTCATCAACGCTAAAGCTACGCGCTCCAGCTAGGCTGAGCCTATTCGTAGGAGTACTCTTGTCATACGGAGCGGTCACAACCACAGCATCAAGCTTAGTATCTGACGGAGTCAAGGTTATATGCAGCACGCTCTGCTTGCCTGCGACAACGAGGAGATCTACCTCCTGAGACTCATAACCTACACAACTAATCTGCAGGGAGCTACGCCCTACAGGTAGCCGTAGAGAGAACTTCTGATCCGAGCCCGTCGTTGTCCCTACGAGTGGATCACTACCGACTAATACGATCGAAGCTCCAACGATCGTGTCATCAGGTACTGCGGAGATGACCTCTCCGCGTACCTCTTGTGTAAAGGGCTCCTGGGAATTGACTTGAGCATTTAGACAAGCAACAAATGCAAGGGTAATGATAAGTAAGACGAGCTTAGTGAGATGTCGCATACGAGTTTGAGATGATTGATTTCACTCGCAAAGGTACTCCAAAGATGTTAACGATGTGTGACACATACACTTCGAAAGTATCGGTCCTTCTGTCGCATAGGTCTCAACCTTAGAAGAGTCTGAGCGTAGAGCTCTCCATGCGCCACACATTTCGAGCGCTTTCTGCCTCCTAGTTTTTTGCTTCTAAAGGGTTGGTATCTCCATTTTCACTATCTTTGGGGGGCGAACGAGCTTAGCTCACTAATTCAATACTGATCAATCAATAACATCATACCATTATGAAGACTACTCCATTTACAGAGCGTCACATAGCACTGGGTGCTAAGATGCACGACTTCGCAGGCTACAATATGCCTATCGAGTATCCTACGGGAATCCTTGAGGAGCATATGAATGTGATCAACGGCGTCGGCGTCTTTGACGTGTCACACATGGGAGAGTTTTGGGTCAAGGGACCGAAGGCTCTCGAATTCCTACAGAAAGTATCTAGCAACGATGCCTCCAAGCTGGAGGTGGGTCAGATACAGTACAGCTGCTTCACGACAGAGCAAGGCACACTACTAGACGACTTCCTCGTATATCGCTACGAGGAGGACAAGTATATGCTCGTACCCAACGCTGCCAACGTGGTCAAGGACTGGGCGTGGTGCCTCAAGCAAAACGATATGGGCGCTGACCTAGAGGATGGCTCCGCAAAGGTCGGACAGCTAGCCGTACAGGGCCCGAAGGCTACCCAAGTACTGCAGCGTCTGACGGACATCAATCTACTCGACATCCCTTACTACCACTTTAAGGTGGGTACCTTCGCAGACTGCCCCAACGTGATCATCTCTAATACGGGCTACACGGGTTGCGGAGGCTTCGAGCTTTACTTCTTCCCTCAGTATGCCGACAAGATCTGGGACGCTATCTTTGAGGCTGGCAAGCCCGAGGGCATCATGCCAGCTGGTCTGGGTGCACGCGATACGCTCCGTCTGGAGGCTGGTTTCTGCCTCTACGGCAATGATATCGACGATCAGCACACAGCACTAGAGAGTGGCCTAGGCTGGATCACCAAGCTCACGGACAATAAGCCCGACCTCGTGGGCCGTGAGGCTCTACTCAAGCAGAAGGCTGAGGGCGTAACGCGCAAGCTCGTTGCCTTTGAGATGGTCGACAAGGGCATCCCCCGTCAGCACTACGACATAGTCAACGAGGCTGGTGAGAAGATCGGCGTCGTCACCTCTGGTACTATGTCTCCCGCACTCAAGATTGGCATCGGTATGGGCTACGTCTCTACGGAGTACAGCAAGATAGACAGCAAGATCTACATCGCCGTCCGCAAGCGTAACCTCGAGGCTAAGGTGGTCAAGCCCCCCTTCCGCAAGTAATCACACGCTGCGCTAAGCTACAAGCAGCACGCTAAGCAAAGCCCTCCACTGAGCAACTCACCCTCACTCGTGGAGGGCTTTGACAATACAACCAACTCTCCTACCAATTCGCTAATCCATCCGATGAAGGCATCAGATACTTCCATTTTCAACGCTCTTAGTCCCGACACCTCTCTATTCTTTATACCTCCTTACCAGAGAGCTTACTCCTGGCAGAAGGAGCAGATATATCGTTTCTTCGATGATGTCATGAGACTAGTTCGCTCCGAGCTAGACCCCAAGCAGAAAGATAAGCAAGCACACTTCTTCGGGACTCTCGTCTACAAGTCAGAGCCGACGGCCTCCTTTATCAATCTTAATGTCATCATCGACGGACAGCAGCGACTCACCACATCGCTCCTCTTCTGCATTGCTCTGCGCGACCTCGCCACTGATCCACAAGAGAGGGCAAGCATAACCAATACATTGCTAACCAGTAGCAACTCTTCATTTGAAGATCGTGTCAAGCTCAAGCAAGTCACGGCAGACTTCGAAGCTTATCGAGCATTGGTGAGAGGCGATGAGGAAAAAGTCCCGGGCAAGGTAACCAACGCCTACAAGCTCTTCATCAAGCTCTTGACACCTAAGCTGCAGATCGAGGGGCTTACCATACGGCACTTCATCACAGCTCTACAGCGGATCAACGTGGTCACCATCTTACTTGATGAGCGACCCTACAAGGGCGAGGACCCACAGGTCATCTTTGAGACGCTTAATTCACTCGGCAAGCCCCTCACCCTGTCGGACCTTATCCGAAACTACATCCTGCTCGGGATGCCTAGCAAGGAGCAGACTAAAGCTTATGATGAGGTGTGGCAGCCTAAGATAGAGCAACCACTGGGAGAAGCTTATCTCTCTAAGTTCTTTCGCGACTACCTCCAGTGCCGGGACAAGAAGCCCTACAAGGTGGTCAATGACAACAATACCAAAGAGCTGTACTACCAGTTCAAAGAGTTTGTCGAGCAGACCTTCACCAGCCGAGACTCCTTTATAAAGGATATACAGTCCTATGTGCCGTGCTACCTAAGCATCATAGACCCATCGCACTACGAGGACGCGACGGCGGACAGCGAGACCATCCGAGAGCTCCTGCGCAACATCTTCGAAGACATCACGAGCGAAGCCTTTAAGCCTGTAGTCCTGGAGTTACTGCACATGTATCAAGCCAAGGCTCCAGCGACCACCATCAGTGGTGCCCTGCTGATAGAGACCCTAAAGAGCATACGTACCTATCTGATTCGTCGACGTGTCCTAAGCTTGACTATCGGAGAGAATATGAACATTCCCCTACTGACCTCTTACCTTCCAGCCATAGCGAATCAGCAAACTTCGCTCATGGACGTTTTAACCAACCAATTCTACCAGCTCCGTCTTCCCAATGACAAGGAGGTGCGAGATACGTTGGAGCGCATCGCTTTTTACAAGGATCTGCGGAGCTATAGTAAGTTCATCCTAGGCAAGATGGAGGAGCAACACACCAAGGTGGCAGTTTCCTTTAAGGATAAGGCCATCACCATCGAGCACATTATGCCGCAGACGCTCAACGAGGTGTGGTGCTCCGAGCTGGGCGAGGAGAAGGCTGAGGAGGTGCACCAGCACTACTTGCACAACATCGGCAACCTCATACTCACGGAGTTCAATAGTGAGATGGGCAATAAGTCTTTTGCGGACAAGAAGGCACGACTCTCCATTTCGACCATACTATACGGCAAAGAAATCTGTCAGTACGAGCAGTGGTGTGAGGAGAGCATCCTCGACCATCAGAATCGTATGATCAGTCTCTTCCTAGACACCTTCGCACTGCCCGATAAATACAAGCTGGCTAACAATTGGAGAGACGCCGACAAGCAGACGGCAGAGATGCTCTTCTACCCACTGGAGTCTGATCCGACAATCCTACCTAAACGCAAACCAAAAGAGATCGTGCTCTTTGGCGAGTCCTTTCCAACCAAAACATGGCGAGAGGCATTGCTCATCTTCTTCAAGCAGATCTTAGAAGGTGACCCACGAGCGAGTGCCCTACTCCTCAGTAATCAACTTGAGACCTTTGGCAAGTCCAATGCGTTTATTCCTTGGAAAGAGTTGAGAAAGGAGATACATGAGCACTCCAATCCAGACTACAAGTGGTGGTTCAAGACATTAGACAATAAGTTTTGCGAAGAACTCAAAGAGATTGACGAGGAGTGCCTTTTTATCTATGTCAATCACAGTCGCATCGCAATCATCGATCGCATTGCTAGAGTGATGCGACTGCTAGACTTAGACTCCGAAGAGGTCATCATTAAACTATAAACGAGCAGACACATTTATGAGAGAAGTGACTTTTGACATTTGTCCTTGCCCTGCGCTCTACCCTTACTACCATCAGGAGGACAGCGTGGTGGTCGTGGTGGACATACTGCGTGCTGGCACCTCGATGGTGGCAGCCTTTGACCATGGCGCTAAGGAGATCATTCCCGTGGCGACGACCGAGGAGGCGGAGAGCTTCCTCGGCAAGGGCTACGTGGTAGCTGCCGAGCGTAATGCGATGCGTTGTCCGTGGGCTGACCTGGGCAACGACCCCTCCGAATTTACCGCTGAGCGGATCGGCGGACGTAGCATCGTATTCACGACGACCAACGGAACCCAAGCCATTCATGCTGCTCGGGAGGCTGGCGCAGCGGAGATCATCGTAGGCGCTTTTAGCAATCTCACCGCCGTGGCGCGTCATTGCCAAGCTTCGGGGCGTGCCGTGACGGTGCTCGCTTCTGGCTGGCAAAACAGCTTCTGCATCGAGGACACGCTCTACGGCGCAGCGCTCCTAAACAAGCTAGAGGAGCTGGGCACAACCTACCGACTCACCGACAGTAGCCGCACGGCACTGGAGCTTTACCGCGAGCACCGGGCGCATCTCTACGACTACCTCTACAATTGCGATCACAACCAGCGTCTGATACAGCGTGGCTACCCCGAGAGCTTACGTCTCTGCCTCGAGCAAGACAGCTCGATACACATTCCCACGCTCAACGAAGCTGGACAGCTCTATGTTTAAACCGCTGCCCTCAGCAGGTCTAACGCTTTACTCAGAATGAGTTCATAGACGGTACTATCGAGGAAATCGAGGAATTTCTCCGTGGAGATCTGCTAATCTCCACGGAGAGACAACCCAATTCTTCGGAACTTTGATTCGCTTCTTCCGAAGTCTCATTTCATTCT
>CAMPUN010000080.1 GCA_946997275.1 uncultured Porphyromonas sp. | reverse complement strand
ACCTCCGCAGTAAAGACGACACAAGTCGTGTACCCCAGCAGGAGCAAAACTAACAGATGAGTACGCTCACAGGACTAACAAAAATAACCCGTGTACCATCTCAGTAACACCTCCCCAACTGTGTACTTTTTTCAGGAAGAGGACATTCTCGGTGGATGTTTTTTTTATTCCTCAGGAGGAAAAGCTAAATTCTTCGGACTTACGATTTGCTTCTTCCGAAGTTTCATTTCATTCTTCCGAAGAGATTTCCCATTCTTCCGAGGAAATGGCCCTTTTCCAGCGAGCTGTTTGAGGATTCCTCCGTAGAGATTTGCATTTCTCAGCAAAATGCCTCGAGATGCGCCAGATCAATAGATTGATAGTCAAGCTACTCTCGCGTAGAGGTCGCTCGTAGGTAGCAAATTAGTATCTTTGTGGGACAGTACTACAAGTAGACCTCATGACTGATCACAACTCTCTCGAAACGACCGCCACGGAGCGACCCGACATTTCGGTGGTCATCCCCTTGCTCAACGAGGCTGAGAGCCTCCCCGAGCTCTACGAGCGCATCGTAGCTCACACCGCTGAGGTGGAACTGAGCTACGAGATCATCTTCGTCGACGATGGCAGTAGCGACGACTCGTGGCAAGTGATCGAGCGGCTAGCTGCTCAGGACGCAGCGGTGCATGCGATCAAGTTTCGTCGTAACTACGGCAAGTCGCCTGCGCTGCAGTGTGGCTTTGCTAAGGCTTGCGGACGGGTCGTCATCACGATGGATGCTGACCTGCAGGACGCTCCCGAGGAGATAGGCGGGATGTACAATATGATCGTCCATGAGGGATACGACCTCGTAAGCGGGTGGAAGAAAAAGCGCTACGACCCGCTCTCCAAGACGATCCCCACGAAGCTCTTTAACGCGACCGCTAGAAGGGTCTCGGGGATTAAGAATCTACACGACTTCAACTGCGGACTCAAGGCGTACCGCGCGGAGGTGGTCCATAGCATCGAGCTCTACAACGATATGCACCGCTACATTCCTTATCTAGCGAAGAATGCGGGCTTCGCCAAGATTGGCGAGCAGGTGGTGCACCACGCGCCTCGCAAGTATGGGCACTCGAAGTTTGGGCTAGACCGCTTCTTCAACGGCTACCTTGACCTGCTTACGCTTTGGTTCACCCATCGTTTCGGGCGCAAGCCGATGCACTTCTTCGGGTTCTGGGGCTCGCTCATGTTTCTCATTGGATTCATAGCGCTTATCGTGGTACTCTCGTTCAAGCTCTCCGCACTCATCAGCGGTACACCTGCTCCGCTCGTGACGGATCGCGTCTACTTCTACATCTCCCTGGCGGCGATGATCATAGGCGTGCAGCTCTTCTGCGCTGGCTTCATCGGAGAGATGATCACACGCCGCGATCCCAATCGTGACATCTATAATATAGAAACAGAACTATGACTAAGACCTTCGACCAAATCATCTCTACAAGGCGTACGGTACGCCACTTTGACGCGACCAAGCCGATAACTCGAGATGAGCTCATGCCGATACTGGAAGCTGGGCGGTTAGCTCCCTCGGCAAAGAACTTCCAGCCCCTCCGCTTCGTCGTGGTGCTCTCCGAGGAGGAGCGCACGAAGCTCCACGCTATCAGTCAGCAGCCGTGGTTTTACCATGCTCCGAGCTACATCGTCATCATCGGTGACCACGACAAGGCGTGGCAGCGCCCGCACTGTGACCTCACCTACGTAGATACCTCGATAGCACTGACGCACATGCTCCTCAAGGCTGAGGATATGGGGCTAGGCGCTACAACGGTGGCTGCCTTCGATCAGGATATATGCCGTGAGCTACTACAGATTCCAGAGCATGAGGAGCCGATCCTCATCTTAGCAGTGGGGCATCCAGACCCAGCCTTTGCAGGCAAAGAGGGCAACCCACGTCGCAAGACGATGGAGGAGCTGGTCACATTCATCTAAGCTAGTCGCACCGCCATGCGTCGCACCGTCACCCTACTACTGCTCTCGCTCATACTCCTGAGCAGTTGCCACAAGGAGGCACCCTACAGGAGTGCCGAGGGGCTCATCTTCGGCACGCTTTATCGGGTTACCTACCAGGCTGACCGGGACTTGTCCGATCAGATCAATGAGGCGCTGCAGGAGGTCAACCGTGTGGCAAACCCCTTTGACTCGACCTCTATGATCTATGCGGTCAACAATAACTTGTCGATGGCGGTGGACAGCACTTTCTGCGCTCTCTACAGCGTAGCGCGGAGGGTCTACGAGCAGTCGGGCGGCACCTACGACGTGACCATTGCCCCGCTGGTCAATGCGTGGGGCTTTGGCTTCGAAAAGAGCTACCCACTCACGCAGCAGCAGGTGGATAGTTTGAAGGAGTTGGTCGGTATGAACAAGGTCTCCTGCACTCCTACTGAGCTGACCAAGGCAAATCCCGCAATGGAGCTAGACTTCGCCTCCGTAGCCAAGGGCTACGCCTCTGACCTCGTAGGCGAGAAGCTGCGCAAAGCGGGCGTGACCAACTACCTAGTGGAGATAGGTGGCGAGATAGCTTACTCGGGACGCAACCCGCGAGGCGTTCCATGGCGTGTCGGCATCTCAAGACCAGACCTGGACTCACTGGGAATAAGCCAAGAGCTACAGGAGATCATTGACCTGCCAGGCGAACGAGGAGGACTGGCCACCTCGGGCAACTATCGCAACTACAAGGTCGTAGCCGACGGACGAGTCTACGGACACACGATCTCTGCGCTGAGCGGTTACCCCGCCGAGACAGACATTCTAAGCGCCTCGGTGATAGCTTCGACTTGCGCTGAGGCTGATGCTCTGGCGACAGCCTTCATGGCTTCGGGGTACGAGGGCTCAGAGGCGATGCGTAAGCAACTTTCGCCAGATATCTCCTTCCTACTCTTTGTATCGACTGGCGATTCATTAGCTTTCACCTCCATCGCTAGTCCATCCTTCCCACGATCGCACTGATGCCAGCTCGCTTGCCTAGTGATATCGAACGGACTTTCTTATCTTTGCACCATATAGCAGACATTATGACCCAATCATCGCTTCCCAATAGCGCTGTCAACGATCAGCCAAACTACCCAGACGAGGGCGCACGCCCCACCTTCTCGCAGATCTTTCGTTTGATCCTGAGACAGTGGTACTGGTTTGTGCTCTCCTTCGTGCTCTTTGTCGTACTAGGCAAGAGTGTCGCGGACCATCGTCCCATGGGACGTCAGACCTACTACATGCAACTCTCCTCACGACAGCCACACGAACTGACGAATCCGATGATGCCACTGAGCGACTCGACCTTCAAGACCTCGCCTTGGACGCCTGAGTACATTGCAGCTCTGCTCAATACGACGACGGCGGTCGTAGAGGCGGGCAAGCGTATCAACTTTCAGGTCAACTACTTTGTCAAGACTCCCTGGGGAAGGCGAGACTACTACAACCAAACGCCCATCATCGTACACTTTGACGATCTACTCGCGACGGACAAGATGAACTGTGTCGCCAAGCTGGACGACCCTGTTCACCCGAAGCAGGTCACGCTGAGTGGATTCACAGGCACTGTTCAGGGCGTCTCCATCCGAGAGCCGTACGACGTGGTCATACCTGTTGGCTCTACTCAAGAGACCCCGGCGGGACGTGTCACCATAACCTTGGACAATCCAGAGCAGCACTTCCCCTACCACATAGATCAGAAGTATAAGACAATAGCTCTCTCCTACTCTACGGAACCAGACATGAGAGACGCCTACGAGACGGAGATGCAGGTAACGATGAAAAAGGCCGACCTCCCACTCTCCTCAGTCATGCGTGTCGAGATGCTCTCTGACCGCTCTGAGCGTCGTTGCCTAGAGCTCCTCTACCAGATGTACCTCGTCACGGATAGCTTGGGATGGGTGGAGCAACTGAGCGATCAGGGCATGACAGACTCGCTAGGTCAGTTTGCTGGAAATGTACCCCCTGCGGGGCTTTCGCCCTTTAGACTGATTGATGAGCCACGCATAGCCCGGGATTTCGAGCCCGACCTATTTATCATCGCAGGTATGGGCCTCCTAGGTCTGCTCCTACCACTACTCCTGATGTACATCTACTGGGTTATACTAGGCGCTGTCTACTATGTCTGCGAGCTACCCCGCCTCCTACGCAGTCGCCTCACACTAGATCTGCAGCGAGGGCGTAAGGGCAAGCCCCTCTACCCCAACCTTGAGGAGCTGTGCGCTCTCGTCTCACCACAGGGCGAACCTCGCACCATACAGCTCGTCTCACCTAACAATACAAAGTACCACCGCCAGCTCGTCTCGGAGCTGCAGCAAGCTTTACAGCAGAGAGGCATCTCCTGCGCTGTCTGGTACTTAGACTTAGCAAGCCAAAAGAAGGTTAGCGAGGAGTCTAATGGAGTCTACCATACGACGCTCACGCCTGGTCTAATAGGCTCTAGCGCCTTCCAGCAGCAACTCAAGCAGCTACAGATACAGCACCAGCTCACGATCATCGTGCCTCCAGCGCTCACAAAGGATCCGACCGCTTATCTTCTCTCTAATAGCGTAGAGCAGAGCCTCTACTGCATCTATCGTGGTAGCACGAGAATTAGAGCGATCAAGCAGGTAGTCCATCAGCTACAGATCAGACAGCAACTCGACCACTCCCGCATGCAGACCCTATGGGTGGAGTAGTAAGAGTGGACGCTCAGCTTTTTTATGGATCAAGCTATGATAACTGAAGGTAGAGACTCTAAGGAGAAGCCTCCTGGTCTGATCGACCTACGTCCTGCAACATCAGAAGTTAGCGGGGCTGTAGGACTCTTCGGCGGGAGCTTTGACCCGCTACACATCGGGCATCTAGCTCTCTGTGACTACCTTTTGGCTTATCCCGAGCTGTCGGGAATAGAGCACATATGGTTCATGCCCACTCCGCAAAATCCGCTCAAGGAGCAAGAGACCAGCTTTTCTTACGAATGGCGCTGTCGCATGATCGAGCAGGCAATTCAGTCCGATCCCCGCTACGAACTATGCACGATCGAGTCTATGCTACCTGAGCCACACTACACGCTGGACACGATCACGGCTTTGGAGGAGCACTATTCGCATTGCGCCTTCAGTCTCATCATCGGTGCTGACAGCCTAGCCTCGCTCTCTCAGTGGTATCGGCACGGAGAGCTCATGGACCGTCTGCCACTCGTGGTCTATCCACGGAGCGGGTACGACCTCTCGCAGCTAGCCGATCAATACCCCACAGCTCAGATACGACTGATGAGCGATGCGCCTCAGATAGAGGTCTCCTCGACAGCGATCCGTCAGGCGCTCCACGAGGGCCGCGACCTGCGCCACTGGCTTCCTCTGCCTGAGCTATACGACACACTCTCTAAAGTAACTACACATCATGAATGATGACCGAATGGTACAGCTAGCCTCCTATCAGGTCGAAGAGGAGGCGCTTGAGCTACTGGACCTACTCTCTGACCATGGCATACCAGCCACCATACGCAACAGCTACAGCGCTCGAATGCTCAGCGCATTCGTTGACGTGGGCGGCTTCATCGTTGAGGTGCCTGAGAGTGCCCGCCCTCAGATCCAAGAGCTGATAAACAGTGGCGAGCTCATCCTTCCCGACGAGAGCGACGAGCCCACGACACGCCTCACGCAGTGGGTCTCCAAGCTACCCCTCCCAGCTCAGTGGTCTCTGGAGAAGCGCCTCACCATGCTCCTCCTACTACTTATCGCCATCGGGATGATCATTGCGCTTGCTGTCCTCATTGTCTCGTAGAGACCCCAGAGCTTACAAAACAAAAGAATCTCCTTTCGAAATCCGCAAGCGGATATTCGGAAGGAGATTTCTTCTGTTAACCACAAATATAAGGCTCAAAAGACAACCACGCCCTTTCGAGCCCCAAAACAAAACAACTCAGTGTAGCAACGTCGCGCTCCCTCTTGGACTTGAACCAAGGACCCCCTGATTAACAGTCAGATGCTCTAACCAACTGAGCTAAGGAAGCAGTTTGAGACTTAGTAGCCCCACCGATGATCCACCTTTTGCGCTCCCTCTTGGGCTTGAACCAAGGACCCCCTGATTAACAGTCAGATGCTCTA
>CAMPUN010000079.1 GCA_946997275.1 uncultured Porphyromonas sp. | reverse complement strand
CTTTGAGGCTTCACCAGTACACCTCCAGGAGCTAGTCGACAGAGGCGCCACAACCGTACAATATGCCTATGGCACGATCACCGCTGAGGGCGCATCCCTAGAGGGTCTTCAGATATATGACACCACAGGTCAGCTACTCCGCGACTACCGCACGGCACCTTGCCAGCGCATAGACATGGGCGTCAGCGAACTACCCGACGGTCTATACATCGTTCGCACGATCTCCTCTGACAGCACTCAGACTGACAAGGTGGTTATAACACAATAAGCAAGCAAGATCTATGCTTCACTCTATCATAAGGCGAGGACTCATGACTATGCTCATGGGCCTCGCCCTATGCTCTCTCCAGAGCTACGCAGCTTCTCGTATCCTATTCACCACGGCTCTGCCAGTAGGATCGACGATCACACTCACCATCTCTGCAGATGGCGCAGTAACGGCTCAAGGCCTAGCAGGATCCATCCTCACCGATGGCAAGGCGCACGCCTACACCGTCGAGAGCGCTGAGGTGAAGCTCTCAGGAGCCATCACGGCTATCACGCTTTCGCACCAAAAGCTCTCAGCTCTCGACATACGTCAGGCCAAAGAGCTCACGGAGCTACGCTGTGACAACAACAATCTCACCGAGCTAAACATCACTTACGCCAAGGCGCTCCAGCGTCTCGACTGTACTTACAATCAGCTAGAGCGTCTCGACATTCCGAAAGCTTCTTCCCTCAAAGAGCTACTCCTCAAGGGCAACTACGTTAAGAGCCTAAGCTTGGATCGATGCCCTGACCTAGAGATCCTCGACTACTCGGACAACTACTACCCCTCAGTAGTAGATCTGAGCAAGTGTACCAAGCTACAGCAACTAGACGTGGCGAAAAACAAGATTCGCACGCTAGACTTAACGCACAATGGAGACCTTCGCGCACTCTCTTGTGGAGACAACGAGATCTCTTCCTTAGACGTAGCGCACCTAGCCTCGCTAGAGCGCCTTTCCGTGGCCAACTGCTCTGATCTCGCCACCCTTACCCTCGGAGAGCACCCCAAGCTATCCTTCCTAGACATCTATGGGACGCAGGTTCAGAGCCTTGATCTAACTAAGTATCCACAGCTCGAGGAGCTCTCCTGCGCTTATGCTAAGCTTACCAGCCTAGACCTCTCGCATAGCACGCGACTACGCATACTTAGCTGTAGCAAGAACCCATTTAAGGGACTGGACGTATCACACTGCCCACTCCTTGAGGAGCTCAACTGCGGAGACCTGCAGATAGCCTCTATCGACCTAAGCAAGAACCCCAAGCTCACCTCCCTGCAGATAGGACACAATGATCTTTCGCAGATAGACCTCTCCGCACAGAAGGAGCTCAAGACGCTACACCTCTTCTACAATAACATCAAAACCCTCAACCTCTCTGCGCAGACCCGCCTGGAGGAGCTACTCTGCAACAATAACAACCTCTCCGAGGTCACCCTCGCTGCAGGAGCGCCACTGAGTAAAGTGGAGATCTACGACAATCAGATCAAAGAGCCTCAGATGGCTCAGATCATTGCCCAGCTCCCCAATCGCACGGGACTCACGAGAGGTCTCTTTAAGGTGGTCAATACGCCTAGTGATACGGAGGGCAACGTCTGCACCAAGGCTCTTGTCGAGCAAGCTCTCGGTAAGTATTGGCGCGTCGTCGACTATGCTGACTTCGCCGACTTTGGCAAAGGCCTAGACTACCGAGGATCCGATGCTCCCGATATGGGCGAGGGGGTGATCAAGCTCACCTTTGACAAGGCGGGTAGCACCGTACAGCTCACCGTTGGCGGACTAGGTCTACTCGAGTCCACAGGTACGACCAAGCCTATTAGCAATTCAAAGGATCCCGTCTCCTATACCCTCGAAGGCAACGAGCTTACCATTCGTGGAGATGTCTACAAGCTGATCGTTAGCGGAGCCTCTATCAAGGCCGTAGAGTTGACAAAGGCAACCTACCTCCGCGAACTCGAGCTACACGACTACCAGCCTGCGACCATTCAGCTGGCTGATCTGCCCAATCTTGTATCGCTCCGACTACACGACAACCAGCTCACCTCCATTCAGCTCAGTGGTATGCCACTGCTAAACATCCTCTCCTGCTACGGCAACAAGCTAACCGTCGATGCGGGGAAGAAGATCATCGCAAGCCTGCCCAAGCGTCTTCAAGAGGAGAAAGCAACGATCCTCTGGCTCAACAGTAAGGGAGAAGGCGCTGACAACGCATACCAGGAGGCACTCCTCCACCTAGCTCACGCACAGGGCTGGGAGATGAGCGACTATCTAGGAGGAGCCAATGGCGACACTGGTGCCCCTATCGGATTCCCGATAGCAAACGAGCCGGTCTTCACGCCTACCGTTGAATCTGCTCTACAGGTGAGCGTGATGCTAGATAGAATTCAGATCGCTACTGCACCTCACACACCGATCGCACTCTATGATCTATCGGGACAGCTACAGCTCCAGACGGTGACCGATGCCGAGGGACTACGTGAGCTCTCCCTCACCGCTTGCTCTGCAGGACTATACATCATCGCCACTCCCTCAGAGGCGGTCAAGGTGCTCATACCATAGACATTGAGGATATGGTGCAAGCCATAGCCTTAGTTTAGGGGAACGAAGACTGCTCGCCGCAGTCTCCAAAACAAGTAGAGGCTCCTCCTTGGTGGAAGAGCCTCTACGCTTTTCTATGCTAAGAGCCTTTACTTGTTAAAGAACGGCTCGAGGATGATCATCAAGTTCTGCATGAAGAACTTCACCGAGATGGCTAGAAGGATCACTCCGAAGAACTTACGCAGGATGTAGATCCCGCCCTTGCCCAGCCAGCGCTCTAGGAGCGACACGGTGCGGAGCATCAGGTAGATGCAAAGCACGTTGAGCATGATCGCGATAAAGAGGGTCGAGACAGCCGTACCCGAGGAGCGCATCGTCAGGATCGCCGTAAAGGAGGCTGCACCCGCAAAGAGCGGGAAGACGAGTGGCACGATGTCCGCATTGCCCGAGGGATCGTCATCCTGAAAGACCTGTATACCGAAGATCATCTCGACGGCTAGGACGAAGAGAACGATTGAACCCGCCACAGCAAAGGAGGAGACGTCCACTCCGAAGAAGCCGAGCAGGGGCTCCCCGATGAAGAGGAAGGCGATGAACATGATGGCCGAGATGATGGCCACCTTGCTGGGGTGAAAGACTTTCCCCTTCTCCTTGAGGCTTAGCGCGATCGGGATGGCTCCGATGATGTCGATAGAGACAAAGAGGATCATAAAGGCCGCGAAGAAGCTCGGCAGTGTGAAGTGCTCGAAGTCAGCTAGAATACTGTTCCAAAGATTTTCCATAGTCTGTGTTGGTTAAAGCGGTGTATAAGGGGATACGCTTTCGTCTGCAAAGGTAATAAATAGCGTAGCAACCATCAAATGGAGGCGCTCTGTGCATCAAGTTCTAACCTCTACTCTCCGTCTCCCCTGAGGAAATCCCAAATAGCTCCGTGGGAAACAAATATTCTCCTCCGAGGCGCGAGATAAAACTTCGGAAGAATCAGGCGAAACTTCGGAAGAATGAAATCGTAGCTCCGAGGAATTTCTCCGTTTCTCCTTGGATAATCAAAAATATCCACGGAGGAATTTTTCGGTTTCTTCACCAAAGCTTCGGTCGGGCAGCATATCGTAATCTGTTTCGTCAGAGCGTTTCTACCCAAAATGCGGTAGTCCCAAATAAAATGAGTACTTTTGCACCAATTGTTGGATACTAAAGAGAGATCGTCATGTCAAGAACGATAACTATCAAGCGAGGCTTGGATCTCAAGCTCCAAGGGACTGCGCCCCGCACCCTCCTGTCTACTCCTTCCTCTGGCGGGACATCGACCTATGCGTGGGTCCCCGATGATCTGCCTGGGCTAACCCCCAAGATGAAGGTACATGTGGGAGATCACGTAGAGGCGGGAGATCCGATCCTCTACGACAAGCAGTTTCCAGATATATGGGTCACAGCACCTGTCAGTGGCGAGCTAGTCGCCATAAACCGTGGTGCCAAGCGCAAGATCATGAGCGTAGAGATACGCCTCGATGAGACGCAGACGCAGCACACATTCTCTGTAGATGGACTACTCGAGGGTGATGCGAGCCAGCTCAAGACGCTACTCCTACAGTCGGGACTCTGGACGCTCATACGTCAGAGACCTTATGACCGTCTCGCAGATCCTGCGATAGCTCCACGAGATATATTTGTCACAGCACATCTGACAGCTCCGCTAGCGCCTGAGATAGACTATCTACTAGAGGGTCGTGAGGAGGAGCTACGTATAGGACTCCGTGCTCTGGCACGACTCACTGAGGGCAAGGTCTATGTAGGTGTCGCTCACGACTGCCCCCTGACACTCCCCACCGAGGTGGAGGGTGTAGAGGTACGAGGCCCGCACCCTGCAGGTAACGTAGGCGTACTGATAGATCATCTAGCCCCGATCAATAAGGGCGAAACGGTCTGGACGCTACGTGCTACGGATGTGGTGCTCATAGGCCGCCTCTTGATGACGGGGCATGTGGACTACACACGCCGCATTGCCATCACAGGTAGTCACGCTGCGGAGCATGGTTACATGGATCTACTCCCTGGCTGTCGTATAGAGAGCCTCGGCAAGTTGGCTCAGGAGGGCTGCAAGACTCGTGTCATAGCTGGCGATGTGCTGACTGGCACTCAGTTGATGGAGGAGCGTCCCTTCTTCCCGATGAGCTGTGACCAGATCACGGTCATCCCTGACGGGTCTGATCGTGACGAGCTTCTTGGCTGGGCTATGCCTCGTCTAGGAGACTTCAGCCAGAGCCGTACCTATCTGAGCTGGCTGATGCCTCGCAAGCACTATACGCTAGACGCCCGTCTCAAAGGTGGCAAGCGTGCGATGATCATGAGTCACGAGCTACAGAGTGTCTTCCCGCTAGACATTTACGCGGAGTATCTGCTCAAGGCGATTATAGCTTTTGACATTGACAAGATGGAGGAGCTCGGCATCTATGAGGTGGCACCCGAGGACTTCGCCCTGTGCGAGTTCGTCGACACCTCCAAGATGGAGCTACAGCGCATCGTGCGTCAAGGTCTAGACCTACTATATAAGGAGATGAACTAAACGAGTAGCCTCACGGGGATGGGCAAACGCTTCGTCGCCGTCGGGCTAAGGACTATGACTACTATATTATATGTCACTAAAAGATAGATTCAACAAGCGACGCTCTCAGTTTGAGCCTGGGGGTAAGCTGCATGCGTTTCACTCGCTCTTTGATGGGTTTGAGACCTTCCTCTATGTGCCGCATACGACAGCGGCTCCACGGGGAGGGGTGCATGTACACGATGCGATAGATAGCAAGCGCGTCATGAGTACCGTGGTGCTGGCTCTAGTGCCTGCGCTACTCTTCGGTATGTACAACGTGGGCCTCCAGCACTTCATTGCGATCGGTCAGACGGCTGGCTTCTGGTCGATGATTTGGTTTGGCTTCCTAGCTGTACTGCCTAAGATCGTGGTCTCCTACGTGGTGGGACTGGGTATCGAGTTTACCGTAGCACAGTGGAAGCATGAGGAGATCCAAGAGGGTTACCTCGTGACTGGTATGCTCGTGCCGATGATTGTTCCCATTGGCACGCCACTCTGGATGATTGCTGTGGCCGTCGCTATGTCGGTCATCTTCGCAAAGGAGGTCTTCGGCGGGACGGGCTACAACATCTTCAACGTGGCTCTCGTGACCCGTGCTATCCTCTTCTTTGCCTATCCAGCAGCGATGACTGGTGACAAAGTCTTCGTACGCACGGAGCCTATCTTTGGCTTCGGAGGTGGTGGCGACATGGCTACAGCTGCTGTCGATGGTTTCTCAGGGGCTACCCCTCTGGGTCAGGTGGCTACGGCTGGCGATACGCTCCCGACGATCGTCAATACGATGGGCGAGCCCTCTACTCTATGGGACGCCTTCTGGGGCTTTATCCCAGGTAGTATCGGAGAGGTCTCGACCTTTGCGATCCTACTAGGTGCGATACTGCTCATCTGGACAGGCGTAGCTAGCTACAAGGTGATCGTGAGTGGCGTCGTGGGTGCAGCGCTGATGACGCTCCTCTTTAACGCGATCGGCACGACCGCTGCGATGCAGCTTGACGTTGCGCATCACCTAC
>CAMPUN010000078.1 GCA_946997275.1 uncultured Porphyromonas sp. | reverse complement strand
CCCATCAGGGAGAACTGCAGGGTGCGAGGTATCGGCGTCGCCGAGAGCGTGAGCGTATCTACGTTGACCTGTAGCTTGCGGAGCTGCTCCTTAGCCTTGACGCCAAACTTCTGCTCCTCGTCTATGATGAGCAGCCCGAGTGACTTGAAGGCGACCCCTTTGCTCAGCAGTCGGTGCGTGCCGATCAATATGTCGACCCGTCCCTCGGCTAGGTCTGCTAGGATGGCTTTCGTCTGCTTGTCGCTCTTAGCCCTTGAGAGGTATTCGATGCGGCAGGGCAAACCCTCGAGCCTCTGGCTAAAGGTCTGGTAGTGCTGGTAAGCTAGGATCGTCGTCGGCACCAAGACCGCCACCTGCTTGCTGTCGGCCACCGCCTTGAAGGCAGCTCGTATCGCCACCTCCGTCTTGCCAAAGCCCACGTCACCGCAAACCAATCGATCCATCGGGCGGTTACTCTCCATGTCCGCCTTGATCTGCTCAATCGCTTTCAGTTGGTCGGGCGTCTCCTCATAAGCAAAGGAAGCCTCCATCTCGTGCTGCAGGTAGCTATCGGGCGAAAAGGCAAAGCCTGGCTGCTCCTTGCGCGCTGCATAGAGCGCAATGAGGTCACGAGCGATCGACTTGATCTTGGTCTTCGCACGCTCCTTGAGCTTTGTCCAGGCTCCCGTGCCTAGTTTGCTGAGCTGTGGCGAACCCTCCTCTTGTGCCTGATACTTTGAGAGCTTGTGCAGGCTGTGGATGCTGACGAGGAGCACATCTTTGTTTTGGTAAACCAGCTTGACCACCTCACGTGGCTTGCCGTCTACCTCCGTGGTGAGGAGCCCGTCAAACTGCCCCACGCCGTGGTCGCTGTGGACGATGTAGTCGCCAGGCGAGATGGCGTGTAGCTCCTTGAGCGAGATGGCCGCATCGGCATTGCGTATGCGGTCACTCTTGAGCTGGTAGTGGTGGTAGCGGTCGAAGACCTGATGATCGGTCAGGAGCAAGACGTCCAAGTCCTTGTCCTCAAAGCCCTCGTGAACGACCAGCGGCACCCACTCGGGGAGGAGCTCCTCGGCTTCGCGCTCAATGAGTATCTCCTTGAGACGCTGCGCCTGTGCGGACGACTCGGAGAGGAAGAAGCTCTTGAAGAAGCCCCGCTTGCGCACTTGCAGCTCCTCGACCAATAGATCAAAGTGGCGATGGATCAGGATCTGAGGCTTCGTCGCAAAGGTGATCCGCTGGTCAACGATTGACAGCCCTTTCGTCGGAGTGCCTAGGATCTTCGTGCGCTGCGCCACCTCAGCCGAGAGTTTGTCTGGGGGGAGTAGTAGCTCGCGCATCTCCTCCTGTGTGGCAAAAGCCCCTTCGTACTCTACCGCTAGCTCCGCATCGTAAAGCGCTTTCCACTGCTCAGCGAGCGACTCGTAGCGACTGATCCAGAGTTGGTAGTCAGGGGATAGGAGCGACAGGAGCGAAGTCTCTCCGCCAGTGGCATCGCCTTTGACCTGTAGTGCAGGGGCTATCTCAGCCCGCTCGCACTGATCCACAGAGAGCTGGCTCTCGATGTCAAAGCGCCGTATGCTATCGATCTCATCGTCAAAGAAGTCAATGCGGTACGGGTAGGTGCTCCCGTAAGAGAAGATGTCCACAAGACTACCACGGTAGACCACTTGTCCAGGGCTGTAGACGTAGTCCACCTCTTCGAAGCCCTCCTCGAGTAGTCGCTCTCGCAGCGTGTCACGAGAGATCACATCGCCCACGCTGAGCGTGAAGCAGCTCTGGGCTACCTCCTGCTGAGAGGGTATCGCCTCAGCGAGAGCTTCGGGGTAAGAGACGATCAGCGGTGTATCGCCCGCAGCAAGGCGGGCGAGCAGTTCGGCACGCAGCACCTCCTGCGCCGGCTCTCGCTGACCATATTTAATATGTCTATTGAAGGCTGAGGGGTAGTAGTAAGCTTTGACCCCCAGAGCCTCTAGGTCGCCCAGCATATAGCCCGCACTGTCGTCATCCTCGGCAATCACCAGATAAGGGTGCTCACGCGCCAAGGTGGCGAGGATAAAGGCGGGCGCCGAAGCGGTCACCCCCTCGAGCTCTACACAATGATCCTGCTGTAGGGCTTGGCGAAGCTCTACGATGCGTGGATGATCGTGCCAGAGATCGAGGAGGGACATAGGGGAGAGACTACTTCTGGCGTAGCTGGCGAGCCAGGATCGTATTGCGCATCAGCGTGATGATGGTCATAGGACCTACACCGCCTGGCACAGGCGTGATGTAGGAGCAGTGCGGAGCCACCTCGTCAAAGTCAACGTCGCCCACGATGCGAGAGCCACTCTTCTTCGTTGCGTCGGGGACACGTGTGATGCCCACGTCGATGACGATGGCACCCTCCTTGACCATCTCCTTCTTGACAAAGAGCGGGATGCCGATCGCAGCGACGACGATGTCAGCCTGACGACAAATGGAGGCGATGTCTTTCGTACGGCTGTGGCAGATCGTCACGGTCGCATTGCCCTGCGCACCCTTCTGAAGGAAAAGCTGAGCGATCGGCTTGCCAACGATGTTGCTACGTCCGAGGACCACCACATGCTTACCCTCCGTGCTGAGGTTATAGTGCTTGAGGAGCTCGATAACCCCCTTCGGCGTGGCAGGTACGAGACAAGGCTCGCCAAGACTTAGGAGTCCCACGTTGATTGGGTGGAATCCATCCACATCCTTGCGGTAGTCTACAGCGTGAATGACCGCCTGCTCGTCAATATGCTTCGGTAGCGGGAGCTGGACGATGAAGCCATCGACCTCGGGGTCTTTGTTGAGTTGCTCGATCTCAGCGATCAGCTCTTCCTGCGTGATGGACTCATCGAAGCGCTTCGTCAGAGAGATGAAGCCGACCTCCTCGCAAGCCTTGATCTTGCTCGCTATGTAGGTCTCACTGGCACCGTCATGGCCCACGATGATAGCGCCTAGACAGGGCGGACGCTGCCCTGCAGCGACCATCTGCTGTACCTCCTGTGCGATCTCCTTCTTGATCTCGGTCGCAGTGGTCTTGCCATCTAAGCGAATGAATGATTCTTGTGTCATAGAGTTGTATCTGTATAGATGAATTTATTGTTCTGCTCTTGATAGCGAGGTGAGCAAAGCCATCTTCGTGGCATCACCTTCGCAAAGTTGCCATACAAAGATACCGAAATCTGAGGGATTAACTCGGAGGTAGCGCGACCGCCAATCGCTTCATACAGGAGAAACTCTAGTTGAAAGCAATGTCTCAGGCGTATCGGAGGAAATGAAGAGGGGGGCTGGCTAGCGACGCTGGGGATAGATGTAGGGTCGGCCGGAGGCGGGGGCGGGCTGCACGAGGACAGTGGTGTGGTAGGCCGCCTGAAGGTGCGCCTCGGTGAGGACCGTCTGGGGGGTGCCGTGAGCGAGCAAGCCGTCGGGACCGAAGAGGATGAGCTCCTCGCAGTACTCGGAGGCTACGTTGATGTCGTGGAGGATCATCAGGATCGTCAGTCCCTCTGCGTGGAGCGTCTCGAGGAGCTGCATGATCTCGCTTGTGTAGCCGATGTCTAGATGCGAGATCGGCTCGTCGAGGAGGAGGAGCTGAGGCTCCTGCGTGAGTGCCTGTGCTATGGCGACCATCTGCTGTTCGCCACCGCTGAGTTCGTCGAGACGCTTGTCGGCTAGCCGTGCGATGCCGGTGCGCTCGAGATAATGGTCACAACGTGCGTGGTCCTCTTCGCTGTAACCGATCTGAAAGCGCTTGAAGTAGGGCAGTCGCCCCATGAGGACGTAGTCGTAGACCCTGAGTGGCTGAGGGATGATCTGTTGATTGACCATCGAGACGAGGCGAGCACGCTCGCGGAGGGTGTAGTGGGCAAGGGGTTTATCTAGTAGGCTAACCTTTCCCGAGAGTGGGGGCAGGACGCCCGTGAGGGTTTTGAAGCAGGTACTTTTGCCAGCCCCATTAGGCCCGATGATGGCGGTCAGGGAGCCACGAGCGATGGTGAGGTCGAGGGGGCCGATGACCGCCTTGCGACCATAGCCACAGATGAGCTGCTCGGCACGTAGGATCGTCTGACTGGTCATATCTGGTGCGAGCGTCTGGTGCGGTGAATGAGGTAGAGGAAGGCGACGCCACCGATCAAGCCGGTGATGACTCCTATCGGTAGCTCGATGGGCGAAAGGATGGTGCGGGCCAACATATCGCAGAGGATGAGGAAGATGCCCCCATTGATGAAGCTCCCGACGAGGAGGACACGGTAGTCATTGCCGAGGAGGATACGTGTCGCCTGCGGGATGACTAGCCCGACGAAGCCGATGACGCCAGCCACAGCGACGCAGGCACTGGTCAGCAGCGAACTGAGCACGAAGAGCCACAGCACGACCCGTCGGGTGTCGATGCCGAGCTGCTGCGCTTTGAGTTCGCCTAGGCGGAGCGCATTGAGCGACTGTACGAAGAGATAGCTCGCCCCTAGGAGGAGCAAGGTGAAGAGGAGCATGCCCCAGACGATAAACGGCTTGCTCTCCTGTAGCGAACCCATCGTCCAGAAGATGATGCGGGAGAGTTGCTCGGCACGAGCCACGGAGAGAAGGAGCATGACGCCTGACGAAGCCATGAAGCTGACCATCACACCGACGAGGAGCATGCGCTGTACGCTTAGTCCGTGGCGCTGGTAGCTATTGGCATAGACCAGTAAGATGGTGACCAAGGCTCCGATGAAGCCGAAGGCGGGGAGCGTCAGAAAGGCGGTGGACAAACCTAAGACGATGGCGAGCGTCACACCGAGCGAAGCACCGCCTGAGATGCCGAGGGTGTACGGCTCGACGAGCGGGTTGCGAAAAAGCCCCTGCAGGATAGCTCCACAGAGGCTTAGCCCGCCACCGATGGAGATGGCGTTGATGATACGTGGCAAACGAAGCTGCATCAGAATGGTGTAATCAACAGATGCGGGGTCGGAGAGGATCTCCGAGAGCTGCCAGAGGGAGATGGGATGCGCCCCGACATGTAGCGACAAGATGGCGACGACTAGGAGGAGCAGCACCATCAATGGAAGCGTCCAGTAGGACTTAGCGAGGGTCGGTCGGTGGGGCATGTTGCGGGGAAGAACCTTTTACTCACTAAGGTAGTCGGTCATTAGCTGCAGCGCCTCGACAAAGTGCTGTGGCGTGGGCTGGCTGACGACTTCTCCTGGGAGCGGGCAGTAGTTGCTTTGCTGCACAGCTGTGACCGAGCGCAGCGTGTGCCACGACTCTTCTGATCCGCTCTCGCTGCCATGATTGGTGATGAGGAAGAGCACCTCGGGGTCTTGCTCTACGACATACTCTAGGCTGAGCTGACCATTGCCCGCCACGGTGACGATGTTCGTACAACCGCTGAAGGTGATTAGGTCATTCATATAGGTCGAGGTGGAGGCACCAAAGAGCGGGTCAAAAGCTATCTGCATGAAGGCACGAGGATGCCAGGGGCGTGTCGCATTGAGCTGCTTGAGCCAGTCAATGCGCTGGTTGATCTCTGCAAGTCGCCTCTCGGCAAGGTCGCTCGCACCGACGATTTCGGCGATCTGGCGATACTGTGCCTGTATGGCGTCGTAGCTCGCGGGGTTGGTAAACTGAATGACCTGGATGCCGGCGTTCTCCAGTGCGGAGATGGTCTGCGGAGCGGTGAAGTCGGAGGCGAAGACAAGGGTCGGACGCTGCGCTATGAGGAGCTCGAGATTGGTCTGTATGGCGGAGCCAACGACGGTGACGCTATCGGCAACGGCTCGACTACAGTAAGAGGTGCAGCCGACGAGGAGCGAGTCGCATCCGAGGTCGTAGAGCTGGTCGCTCACGGAGGGAACGAGCGAGACGATGCGTGGCGCTTGCGTCTCGTCTTCTTGCTGGCTCGCCTTGTGGCAACCGACCAAGAGGGGGAGCAGAAGTAGGAGCGGGAGGAAGCGCAGAAGCGGTCTGCGAAGCGAATGGGTTAGAACAGTCATAGTACGTTAGGAGTGGAGGGTAAAGGGGTCGCTGTCGCGCCATACGGGAAACTTCTTCCGAAAGGCCGCCAGAGTCTCCGGCTCTAGCGTGGCGCTCAAGAGTTGGTCTGCGTAAGGTTTCGCTTCGATGAGCGGGCTGCCGAGATAGTCGTAGGCTAAGCTTTCGCCTGAGTAGTCGGTGCCAAAGGGATCGGATCCGATGCGGTTGACGCCGATGACGTAAGCGACATTCTCGATGGCGCGAGCTTGTA
>CAMPUN010000077.1 GCA_946997275.1 uncultured Porphyromonas sp. | reverse complement strand
GTAGAGTATGCCATCACGAGAGATGAGGTGCTTGCTTCCAGAGGCGACGGAGATAGCTGTGAGCTCGGGACAGCGACGGAAGAGCTTAGCGCCCACACGCTCTAGGCTGGCTGGCAGGGTGACGGTCTCGAGGTTTTCGCAGCGCATGAATGCACTGTCAGCGATCGAGCGTACGCCCTCGGGGATGGTTAGGGTGCCCAGTCCGAGGTTCTTATAGAATGCTTTTGTCGCAATGGAGTCGAGGGTGGTAGGGAGTTTCACCTGCATCAGGTTTTCGCAGCCTGCGAATGCGTTCTCGGAGATGACTTTCATACCCTCGGGCAGGCTCATCTTGCGCAGTGCAGTACAGCTTTGGAAGCAGTACTTGGGTAGTGTGTCGAGGGTCGTGGGGAGGGAGACCTGCTTGAGCGACTCGTTGAGCCAGAAGGTACGTACGCCCATTCGCTTGAGTCCCTCGGGGAGTGCTATCGTAGCCAACTTAGGACAGTCGGAGAAAACGTCATCACCGATGCGCTGGAGCTTGGAGCCTGTGGCAAAGGTGACACTCTCGAGATTCATACAGTTTTGAAAGGCTGCGTTGCCTATCTCCTGGACATTCTTGCCGATCACCACCTCTGTGACACTTGACATGAAGAATGTGTAGTCGGCAATTTTGGTCACTTCGTCAGGTACGACATATCGTCCCGAGAGACCTGTACAGTCAGATAGTACGCCATCATTGATAGTCTGAGCTGAGAGGGAGAGGGGGGAGAGTAGCACCCCAATCAGTGCAAGCAAGTAGTAGTGTCTCATAAGCAATTGCTGGTTATATGTAAAGTCTTGAACTGCCAGCAAAGGTAAGCTTTTGTGCTCACTTGACACTACAAAGGGGGTGGCGACTGCTATATAAAATGAGTGAACTCGTCTCGCTCTATGGAAGGAATCGTAAATTCCTCCGTAGGGTTTTTCTCTTTTCTACCGAGGAACGAAAAAACTCTTCGGAAGTTTCAAGTCATTCTTCGGAAGTTTCAAGTCATTCCTCCGAAGTTTTACTTCTCGCCTCCGTGGAGAGTTCTTATTTCGCACGGAGCTAGTTGCAGATTTCTCCGTAGAGATCGGTGTCTTCAGCCAGATTCGGAATAATTAGAGCGTACCTATAGTGGTGTGTAGCGGTGCACGGATAGTGTATCCTTGGATATCGCCATACGCATCTTCTAGAGAACAAATTATCCTGTGCCAGCCATGGTGGGGGAATAGACAAAGATAGAGGGCTGAGTCCGTTGTGATGGACCCAGCCCTCTTGTGTTTGATTGGCGACTTAGTCGCTAGAAGCGGTTGCGTACGGAGCGTGTGGTAGTGCTCTTCGACTGCTTCGATTGCTCGGTCTTGGCTGCTTTTGGCGTAGTCTTTTTGGTGGAGCGACTCTTCTTCTTTGCTTTGGTCGCCTTGGCTGATTTACGTTGACTCTTGCCCTCGCGGAGCTCTTGTGAGCGACGGGCACGGGCTGTGTCAAGCTCACTGTCGTCCTCGCCGTCACGTCCCTCCTGAAGGTCGCTATCGCTAGCCTCTGGTTTGGTGTACTCGGTGCCGTAGAGACTCTCTTCAAACTGCTTGAGCTCGCCCTCGATCTGGTTGCTGAAGGCTTGACGCGTAGCCATCGCTGTCGAGTCGCTCATCTCGCTATTGAGCTCAGCGGTCTCACCGCCTAGCGTCATCGAGATCTGTCCCCGGTACAGGTTGAGACTGAAGAAGTCGTCCATCGTGGCTGTCGTGGCGTTGTTCTTGGTCGAGAGCATGACAGGCTGCTGCGAGAGATAGGGCTGCACGTCGGAGTACTTGACCCAGAAGAGTGGTATGCGCACGCTACCCTCCATCGATATCTCGTCGTCCATCACGGGGCAGATTGCTACGATCTGACTGCTCACGTCGCTGGTCTTGACATCGTAGTAGTACTCTTCCTTGACGTAGTAGCTACGGATGGACTGCGTGGGGATGTCTATGGGAAGGATCTTGAAGGCACGGTTGCCCGTCTGGCTGGGGTCTTTGTCATATACGATGCCAAAGCGGTCGAGGAAGTCTTCGAAGCGTAGCTGTCGCTCGGGAGTTAGGTTTTCGTAGCCTAGGTCTTCGTACTCATAGACGGTGATGCTCCCGTCGTTGAAGCGCTTGAAGAGGAGCGAGAAGAGGCTCTGCAACTGTCCCGACGGACGTACAGGACGGAAGATGGGGGCGTTGGCGAGGCTGTCTATCGAGAGCTGTCGGTAGATGACTCGGCGCCAGGGGGCTGTCTCGGTATCTTTGACCTGCTGGTCGGCGTAGTTCTTGGCGCGTATGGATACGCCGTCGGTCTGTGTCTCCTGCTCCTTCTGAGCGCGTCGCTGACGTGCCGTGGGTCGCTGACGCGGCAGCTCCGTGGCGACTCGTGTTGAGTCGGTCGGGGTAGCGGAGAGCGGGTCAAAGTTTTGCGCCTCAGCGGTCAGTGTGAGCGTGAGGGCCAGGAGCACTATGATTATAGACTGGATGCGTTGCATAGTATAATGGGATGGGTCTATTCTTAAAGCTGTGAAGACTATCGTACGATTACTTCGATGGCTGGGATCTGTCGCTCGATCCCATCGGGACCACGAGCGGTCACTTCGCTTACGAAGAAGCGCTTACCCTTTGCCATATTGCGGATCTTGTCTCGCTGTCTAGCGGAAAAAGTGGGGCCGTTGGATACCTCGGGGATAACGCCACCGACAGAGTCAAAGAAGAGGAGCTGGAAGCGCACTACCTGGTAGGGCACGTCTAGCAGATCGTCATCGATAGCAGCTCCGATACCGTTGGCAGTGAGGAGGTCGCGCTTGGCGATGCGTCCGCCCTTAAAGCGTTTGGTCGCTCCATTGGCATCGGTGTACTGTATATAAGGAAGCGGATCGGGGAGAGCTCGCACACGTAGCGAGGTCTCGGCCATCTTGAGGTTTCGACCGTCAGCCTGCTTGGCCATGACGGTGATGACAGCGGGAGTACCGATCTTAGCGGGCTTAGCGGTCCAGCTGTTGCCATTGCGGGTGAGCGTTCCGTTGGTCATCGTGGCGGTCACGTTTTGCGAGGGAACACCAGGCACCGCAATGCTGATTGGGTTGTTGATGCCCGCATAGAGAACATTCATCATGGTCGGAGCGACCGTCGCAAAAGGCTCAGTGACATAGTACTCCGATTGGAAAGGTTGCTTGACAGCGGTGCCGTCGGGGAGCTCTGTCTCGATGTATCCCGAGATGGGGAAGGTGCCGGCCTTAGTCGCCGTGACACGGTAAATGCCTCCAGCGCTCTCGGGGAGGGTGGTGCCATTGACCACAATCTTGGGGATGCGTGTCGAGTCGTAGCTGGAGAGGACGATGCTCGCCTCGTATTGGCTGCCCTGCATGACGAGCTGACTGCGTGGGATCACTTGCGCTGCAATCTTATTGACGCGGAGGTCGCCACTGTCAATGTTTTGGACCAGGTCACTTAGCACATCGCCCTCGACGGAACGAATGTCGCTCTGAAGCTTCGTGAGCATCGTGAGCGATGCGATGGTGGGGATATTCTCAAAGATTTGCTGCTCCCAGCTCAGTCCGCCCGTGCCCTCCGTGCTGAGCATCTCAGAAATGTGCTCACGACGGCTGTCGCTACGAACCATCTGCGTGGTGTACGTGCGGAATGCCTCGATCGACTCGCGTAGCTTAGCGCCTCGCCGAGTGATGGGATTGAGCATGACGGTGGTGGGGGCGTTCATATCGTCCTTGCGAGCCACATCGTTGGGATTGGCATCCTTACCGTCAGCCTCTTGAGCTATGAGAAGGCGTAGCTGGTCTATCTCGTTGTAGAGCGAGTCGGCATAGGCGGTGAGCGCTAGCCCTTTGCGATACCAGGGCTCTGCTTTACTAGGGTTTTTGGCATAAGCAGCTGAGAGCCCCTTCATGATGTTGTCATTGCTCTGCTGAGCTCCCTCGATGGTGTTCGTCAGACTGCGCTCCACGAGGACAAAGCCCGAGAGTACCTCCGAGGAGACATTGAGTGCTACCATCGCAATGAAGACGAGGTACATCAGATTGATCATCTTCTGCCTATTGCGGTTGCCACTGCTTCCTGCTGCCATAATGCCTAGATTGTATTAGATGAATAGCTATCGAGTAGGGGAGAGCGCTCTACTCTTGTGGCTCTTGTGGTGCGCCCGCATTGCGTGGTGCTTGGTAGGGCTGAGAGGCGTAGTAGTCGGGACGTGCCGAGGGGTACTCCTGTCGTGGAGCGTAGTAACTAGGCTCGTAGCCTCCCTGATAAGGACGACCCGCCATGCCAGGGGCTCCCATATTGACCGTCAGCGCCTCCAGAATGCGAGCGTAGACACGGTTCAACTCAGAGAGTTGCATGGTCAAGCGCTCATTTTGCGTGCGGAAGGTGGTACTGTCGATGGCGGAGTCTTGGTACATATTCTTAATATGCTCCAGCCCTTGGTTGATCTGGTCAATGGTAGCGACCTGGCCTGTGATACTTGCTAGCTGCGACTCGTAGATCTGGTTGAGACGAGCCAAATGCTGTGAGGTGGTGTCCATCTGCATCTGATACTCGACAGCACTCTCACCGAGGGTGCGGCCGTCTTGCTGCATAGCGACCCACTGATCGGTCATCTGCTGAGACAGCTCGCCCAGTCGGCTGAGCTGTGAAGCGGCATTGGCTAACTGATCAATGGCTGAAGAGAGACGCTCCACCTGAACTTCCGAAGCTGGCGCACCGTAACCACCCTCAGGCGCAACATAGCCCGTCTGAGCTTGAGGCTGAGGTGCGTAACCGCTAGGTTGCTCGTAGTGCTGACCCTCGGGATAGGTGTAAGAGGGCGCTGGTGCTGCAGCTGCCTCCTGAGCTTTGCGGAGGAGGTACTGTCGGCGAGCCTCCATCTCCTGCTTGTCCATCGGGTTCTTAGAGTCTAGCTCGGGGAAAACCTGCTCCCACTGGTAATGCTCCTCGGGCTGCTCAAAGCCTGAGATGAAGAAGACGAAGAACTCGGTGATCATACCGATGAAAAGCATCTCATTGCCGAAGGGTAGGTGGAGCAACTTAAAGAGAGCTCCTAGGATCACCACAGCGGCACCCCAGCTGTATGCGAAGTTGAGCACTCTGCGCCCTTTCTTGCTGGAGAGATACATCTCCAGTCCATTCTTGTAGCGTCTATATTTCTTTGCCATGAGTCTATCTATCTGAAGGGTAAAGCCGTCGTTAGGGCTATCTGTTGCGTTGCTTATTTGGAGTTGTTGATGATGCTGCGCACACAGCGGAAGCCGATGTAAGAGTGCGCCTCATCTTGTGGAGCGTAGATGCGTCGTGTGGACTTGATGAAGCGAAGGACATCCTTCCACGAGCCACCCTTGGCGACCTTGCGCCGTAGCATCGTGTTGTCCTCGCGAGCTGCGTTGTAGCGCATCTGCGGATTGACATCGTCCATCATTTCGTAGCTCGAGACGAAGTAGCTCGAGCTAGTCCACTCCGCCACATTGCCCGCCATATCGTAGAGCCCGTAATCATTGGGCGAAAAAGTGCTCACCTGCGAAGTAATCACCTGTCCGTCGGCTGCGTAATCTCCCTCGAAAGGTTTGAAGTTTGCCAAGAAGCAGACATCCTCCGAATCGAGGTCTTCGCTATTCCACGGATACTTCGTATTCGTCCGTCCAGCACGCGCTGCGTACTCCCACTCCGCCTCGGTGGGCAGTCTAAACTCAGGGACGATCGCTCCGTCGGGAAGGTTCAGTCCCTTGCGATAGTTGTCCGTGCGCCAGTGACAGAAAGCGGTCGCTTGCTCCCACGAGACACCCACCACGGGGTGATTGTCGTAGCGAGGGTGGTTGAAGTAAGTGCGGGTGTAGATCTCATTCTTAGAGTTGGGGTAGTCGTTGACCCAGACCGTCTCGTCAGGATAGATCGCTACGATGTAAGTATTGAGGAAGTCGTACTCACTAGCGAGCTGACGTGTGATCGTCTCACGGATCACCTCGCCACGGTCATTGACGTAAGCCGTGTCCTTAGAGATCATCACTGGCTCCTGAACACCCTTGCTGGCGCGCACATCCTTTTGTAAGTTGTTGCGGTAGAGCGCCGCTGCGTGGTAGTCGTAGACCTCATATTTGTAGAGCATCTGCTTAGGATCGAGCTTACGCTCGCCCGTCACGGGGTTCGTGTAGTAGACACTCTCCATCGCCTCCAGCTCCTGCTCTAGCGCACGCTTAGGATTGGGCAAAGGTTGAGACCAGTCGAGGTAAGGCTTGACAGGGTCCCCAT
>CAMPUN010000076.1 GCA_946997275.1 uncultured Porphyromonas sp. | reverse complement strand
CGTCTGTCTCGTCACTCTCATTGTCTTCGTCTAGACAGCAGCCGATGAGCTGACCGTCCTCCTCACAGCGCGTAGCATCGTAGCTATAGCCATCAGCGGGGATCTGCCCGATGAGGGTAGCACCAGCAGCTTTGACCTGCTCTGCGATCTCTGCCATAGCATCACAGAAGGTGTCAGAGTAGCTACTTGAGTCACCACAGCCGAAGACGGCAAACTGCTTGCCTGATAGATCCTGCTTAGCGAGCTTGGGTAGGAAGCCCTCCCAGTCGTCCTGCAGGTCGCCATAGCCCCATGTAGAGGAGCCGAGGATGAGGAGGTCGTACTCCAGAGCAGACTCTGGCGTAGCATTAGCTACGTTGTGTACGTCTGCTGCGTCAATTCCTAGTAGCTGGGCAACCTTATCTGCGATGCCCTCAACGTGCCCCGTAGAGGAGCCGAAGTATAGTCCAGTTTTCTTCATTTGCTTTGAAACGTTATGTTGGTATTTCTATTTGCAAAGGTAGAGGCTATCTTTGCACCAGTCAATACCTTAACCTAGGTAAAATGACCCGCTGGCTATACTATAAAGTAAGCGAGTCTCTACCATCAAAGTGGCAGAGACTCGCTCTAAGTAACTAGAGAAGCTGGCTACTGTGCCTGCTCCTTCTGACGCTTTTCGTACTCCTTGAGACCACCCTTGAGGAAGTCGATATACTTGCTGATATCGGTGTCATGGGCATACGAGGCGCTCAGAGGATTGCCGGCAGGATCAAGGGCTATGTAGTAAGGCTGTGCATTGGCTGCAAACTTACTACGTTGCAGGTAGCTCCACTTATCTCCGATGGTGCGGAGCTTCTTGATGGAGCCACTTTCCTCTACCTCAATGACCTTAGGCAGAGCGGTCTTGTCGTCGACCATGAGGGTGATGAGGACATAGTCATCTTCGAGGAGTCCCTTGACGGTGGGGTCGATCCAAACGGAGTTTTCCATCTCACGGCAGTTGACACAGCCATAGCCTGAGAAGTCTAGTAGGACAGGCTTGCCAGTCTCCTGTGCGTAGCGCATACCAGCGTCGAAGTCGTCAAACTGAGCATGCACTTCGCCGTCGTACAGGTTGAAGTCTTGCGTGTAGAGTGGCGGAGCAAAGGCGGTGATGGCTTTGAGCGGAGCGCCCCACAGGCCTGGTATCATATAGACGGAGAAGGCTAGGGAGATGATCGCCATGAAGAGGCGAGAGACGCTGATCTTCTCCAGTGGCGTGTCGTGCGGTAGGCGGATCTTGCCGAGGAGATAGAAGCCTAGCAGTGCAAAGATGATGATCCAGAGCGCGAGGAAGGTCTCACGGTCGAGGATACCCCAGCCGTAAGCGAGGTCGGCGACGGAGAGGAACTTGAGCGAGAGTGCTAGCTCGAGGAAGCCGAGAACCACTTTGACAGAGTTGAGCCAGCCTCCACTTTTCGGCATGCTCTGGAGCATGTTGGGGAAGATGGCAAAGAGCGAGAAGGGTAGTGCTAGTGCTAGCGCAAAGCCAACCATGCCGATGGCGGGCGCAACGATCTCGCCTGAGGTACCAGCCTGTACGAGCAGGGTTCCGATGATAGGACCTGTACAGGAGAAGGATACCAACACTAAGGTAAACGCCATAAAGAAGATGGAGAGTAGACCCGTGGTGCTGTCTGCCTTGGAGTCCATCTTGTTGGTCCACTTAGCTGGTAGGACTAGTTCGAAGGCTCCAAAGAAGGAGACGGCAAAGAGAACTAGTATGAGGAAGAAGATGATGTTAAAGACAGCGTTGGTCGCTAGGTTGTTCAAGGCACTCGCTCCAAAGATGGCGGTGATGATCAGGCCTAGAGCTACGTATATGACGATGATAGAGAGTCCGTAGATCATCGCATCTCGTATAGCAGCCTTGCGAGACTTGGTGCGCTTGAGGAAGAAGCTCACCGTCATCGGGATCATAGGCCATACGCAGGGAGTGATCAGAGCGATGAGTCCACCGAGGAAGCCGTAGATGAAGATGTACAGAAGACTCGCATTGGACTGCTTTTGGTTACGATCGCCATAAGCTTTGAGCTGATCCACGACGGGCGCCCAGTAGCTTGCCTCTGAGATGCTCCCAGAGGTAGCTTCAGCGGAGAGCGAGTCAGTCGCTGCGAGCGCTGACGTCTCTGTGCTATCGACCTCTGCCTCTGCGTCTGTGGCCGTCACCTCCTCTGTTGTCTGATCAGATGGAGCGGACGCTGCCAAGGCGAGCAGTGGCTTGGAGAGTTGCTTGGAGCTAAAGTTGAAGTCGTAGTCTACCTGCACGCAGTTGTCTTGGCAGGCCTGACCTTTGAGGTAGCCTTCATAAGCAAAGGCCTTGGCGTCCGTTATCTCAAGTCTCTGGGAGAAGGTGACGCTACCGTCAAACTCGCGAACCTCTACATTGAAGATATCGTCGATGTAGCTTTTGGGCTGTTTGTTTGCCTTGAAGCCTCCGAGAGCCTTAGCACCGACGAGCTTGTCCGTATGAAACGTAAGCGGGACGGGGCCACCCTTAGGTAGGTTCTGATCATAGAGGTGCCATCCGTTATTGATGCTGGCGGTGATGGAGACTGTGACTATCTTCTTGCCGTCGTCGGTAATCTGCTGCGAAAATTTGACGGGGTTGACCATTCCACCCATTTGTGCGACGAGGGTGGAGCCAGTAGCAAAGAGAATGCTGAAGAGCAGGAATATGTAGGCTATGCGTTGCTTCATGACCTTCGGAGTAATAATGGTTTTATTGCGGTTTGCTAAAGTGCTTTTTGTCTTGAGGCGACACGCTCTCCTCGATGACGAGAGCCTCCTTTTGGGCGGCGGTGAGACGTGTCTGTGCGATCCTGTCTAGGTTGACAAAGGGCGTGTCGATGGTAAACAGCATCTTCTGTCTCTTGATGGGATGGAAGATGATTAGCTCGGTGGCTCGTAGCGCTAGGTACTTGCTGAGGCTTGGGGCGATGGAGTCGCTGGCTCGGTGATCCCCTAGGAGCGGGTGCCCTATGCTGGCGAGCGTGGAGCGGATACTGTTATTGCGTGTGAGTAGTGAGAGACTTAGTCTCGTGATGTAAGGGCCGGTGGAGAGTACTTCGTAGCTAGCTTTAAAGGTGGCTGGCTTCTTGTCTCTACCGGATGAAGCGGAGGCGCGACGCTTGTCCGAGCCTCTCTTTTTATCTTTCGTAGGGCGGGTCGTTAGCTCGCCACTGCTGGTGTCGAGAGCGCCTAGGACGACCGCCTCGAAGCTATTGGCGAGGACAAAGCTACGCCATTCGGCTAGCAGGTCTTGCTGTAGCTGTCGATCGCGCGCTACGATGATGATCCCTTCGGTGTCCCGATCGAGACGGTTCAGGAGGAAGATCTTTTCGTTGGGATCAACCTTCTTAAGATGATGTGTCACTACCTGAAAGAGGCTACTCTTGCTGGCGCCTCCCACGGAGATGGTGGGGATGCCTGGACGCTTGTGCAGGACGATGAACTGCTCGTCACGATAGAGTTCCTCGATGAGCGGGTGCTGTAGCACCTCGGCGGTACCTATATTGTAGATCTCTATGGAGTCTCCGATGGCAACGGGTGCGTCAAACTGTGTGGTCGTCACCCCTTCCAGCAAGACGCAACGATTGCGCAGGAACTGCTTGACCGTTGTGCGACTTAGCTGTGGAAGTAGCTGGAAAAGCAACTCGAGGAGTGCGCCTGACTCAGCCGCTGTGAAGCTGTAGACGCGCTCACGCTGGGGAGCTTTGCGGATATTCTTGGTGGGTCTTGGGGGCATGGTGAGTGATTAGTCTGCTTGGTTATCCTTTGGCGCCTGAGGCTTGTGGTATAGGAGCACTGTATTGGAGTAGAGTAGTAGGACTGACGCGATCATGAGCACGAGTCGCCAGTATGACTGCTCTACGATAAAGAGGTAGGAGCCCGAGACAAAGAGTATCCCCGCTAGGAGAGCCATGCCTCGTAGTCGCTTCGTGCGCAGGTCTACACCACGCTTGTCGACGAGCGTGGTGTAGAGTAGCGCTCCCGTCATGAGTAGATAGCCAAAGAGCACGCTTGGATAGAAGAGGTGCAGGAGCAGGCTCCCGAACATAAGTGTGAGCCCAAGCTTATAGCAGATATTGATCGCCCGTTGACGAGAGGTGGATGGCTGAGACATAGGGTGCTATTAGAAAAGTGTGTGTCAAGATGGATAAGCTAGCTCATTTGCCCTCACTATCCTCCGATTCGGGTCTATCTTTGATGAGAAAGACGACTTCGTCGGGGCGTTGCATACGGTACTCCTCACGAGCGATACGCTCTAGCGAAGCTTTGTCCTGCTTATAGCTGTCTATCTTCAGACTGTCGCTCTGATAAGCCTCCTCAAGTCGCTTGCACTCATCGGTGAGCGATTGAATGCGATGCGAGTAGCGGAGCTGCTTGCCGAGGTTGGAGTCACTGATGACGAAGGTGTAGAGACCCATGCCCAAGACGATCAAGCCACAGAGGATAGCTTGCGCACGCTTGGGGTGCTCTGCACTAAAGCTTTTGACCTGACCGGTGATACGCTCTACGAACCGACGGATAGAGGACATAGTATGATAAGGTGTAGGTTAGCGTATCTCAATGGATGAGGCGCGGTCGCTCTGCGAGTCGAGGACCTTTGGCGAACCGTAGATGGTAAGCTCAGAGGCGCCTGCGAGCTTGTAGCGTAGGTTGCCGCTGTTGCGAATCTCGGCCGAGGAAGCTCCTGCGAGGGATATGTCTAGGTCTGATACAGTCAGCTCTTCGCCATCGATCTCAGAGGCACCCGCTAGCGTAGCTTGCAGAGTGGTGACAGATCCCTTTATCTCAGCCTCCGAGCTACCTGCGAGTTGCATTGTCATCTGGCTTAGCTGATTGGCTAGGAGGTCAAGATCTGAGGCGCCCGATAGATTGACCATAGCTCGTGTGGCCTGTACGGTGCCTGATACTTCGCTCGCACCTGTCGCCTCGATGCTCACCTCGTCTGCTACGACGGAGAGATCCTCAATATTAGAGGAGCCCGATAGGTGAGCTGTGAACTGCGGTGCCTCAAAGCGTCCCAAGAAGCAAGCCTCAGCAGCACCCGCTAGATCTAACTGCGTAATGTATGGCATCGTAATGTGTACGGTGATCTCGTCGGTGTCGAGGAGTCGTTTGCCTTTGCTGGCCAAGCTGACATAGAGTGTCTCGCCTTCCTGCTCTATCTTGAGATCGTCCATATATTTCTCAGGGGCAGAGACCGACACGGAGTACTCTGCGCCTTGAGTGATCTCAAGCTCGATGCCATGATTCGCATTGATCGCCGTAAAGTTCTTAAAGTTGATCTCTTGCTGCGCCACTGTAGTGGAGCCTTTCTTGTAAGTGCAACTAGAGATGCCACACCCCAAGAGGATGGCGAGCACTAGTAGTGAGCTGGTTAGGATAGATTTATAAGTCATAGTATGATTCGTCAGTAGGATTGATATGAGATACTTCAATTAGTTGTATCTTTGTCTAGTACTTCATGTCAGTTGACAAAGGTAACAAATACTCTCATAAGACACCCCATTTGCAACTATGAAATGTTTCTCTAAGCTCTTCATCATATCGCTTGTTCCCCTCCTGCTACTATCGACTAAGGCTCTGCGGGGAAGTGACTTATCTCCGATTTATAACGATGTCGGAGAGCCTCTCGTGCAGGCTCCAGACACGCTTGCTGAGGAGGATCTCGTCGGCATCCTGCTACCCGAGATACATGTCTCGGGTACTCCGCACAAGCCTCTCTCAAAGACTGAGCGCTATGCCTACTGGCGACGCGTACGAGACGTCAAGAAGGTCCTACCCATCGCGGAGGAGCTCAGCCGAACGATTACCGAGACGTACGAATATGCCGAGACGCTACCTACAAAGCGTGAGCGCCAGGCACATCTCGCTCGTGTCAAGAAGGAGCTGATCCGGGATTACACTCCACGAATGAAAGATCTGACGCTAGGACAGGGACTGCTCCTCATCAAGCTGGTCAATAGACAGACGGGCTCCACTGGGTATGAGATCGTTAAGTCTATCTACGGAGGACTTACTGCGACATGGTACAACCTCTTTGCGAAGTTCTATGGGGGGGACCTGGACGTTAAGTTTGACCCTGAGCATGTTGAGGACGATGCGGTCACCGAGCGCATCATCTACCTGTGGAGATACGGCTTGCTCTAGCACGCTCTCCCTCCGGGCTGACGCACTATAACCAATCTCTCCCGAAGAAATCCCAGAGAGCTCCGTGGAAAACAGGAATCCTTCACCGAGGCGAGAA
>CAMPUN010000075.1 GCA_946997275.1 uncultured Porphyromonas sp. | reverse complement strand
GACATTACTTAGTCTCCTCTGCGGGAGAGATGTAGCTGTGCAGTACGAGCACACGGTAGAGGTAGTCGTAGCGAGCGCGGAGCTCTTCGCTCTGAGCAACGAAGTGACGGTTTTGCGCCTCGGCCAATTCGTATGAAGAGGCACGTCCCGCCTCGTAGCTGATCTGCGCATAGTGTAGCGCCGTCTCGGCCGACTCGGTCGCCCGCTCGGCAGCTGCTATCTGACTGTAAGCGGCACGGGCATTGATCTGAGCCGTGTAGAGCTGCTGCGTGAGCTCTTTGTCCACCTTGCGCAGAGCGATCTGCTGGTCGGAGTAGCGGAGACGAGCCTGCGCCACATTGTCTGCCGTGCGCATCGCATCGAAGATGGGTACAGAGAGCGAAAGCCCAACGAAGTAGCGTCCGTTGTTGCGCATCTGATCCCCAAAAGGCTGGTTAAACTGCCGTAACTCCTTATTCAGGATGTAGTAATAGCCGGTGTTGTAGCCCGCGCCAAAGGAGACCTTCGGTATGTAGCCCGTCTGCTCCAGTCCGATCTGCTGCTCCGCCATTTGTAGCTGTAGCCTTGCCTGCTCCATCTCGGGACGCATCGAGCGCGCTTGCTCGAGGAGCGCATCGTTAGCCAGTGCCAGCTCAGGAGCGGGCGTAGCACTGAGGCTCTTGACATCGGGCAAGGTGATCTGCAGCTCTGTGTAGTCGGGTAGCTCAATGATGAGTGCCAGCTGATGACGTGCCAGCTCCGTATCGCTGCAGGCACGAAGGTAGTTGACGCTGTCCTTAGCGAGTTGCGCCTCCACCTCAGCGAGTTTGTCACGAGACCATTTGCCCGCACGGACTAGTGCAGCAGTCTTCGTGAGCGTCTCACGGGTTAGCTTGAGCTGTTCATCGGCGACATGGATTAGCTCTTGGCGGAAGAGTAAGTTGTAGTACCCCTCAGCCACCTGTAGACCGATCTGCTCCTTGGCATAGGAGAGTCCAGCGGTCGCAGCGTCTAGATTGAGACGCGCTATCTCCGTTGCCTTAGGACGAGCCATACCGGAGAAAACGTCCCACGAGAGGTTTGCCCCAAAGGAAGTGCTACTCGAGGATTGGTCGCTGATGACGCCCGTCTTGTCGGCACTACGTCCGAGGCTGACGCTCTGGCTAGCGCTAGCCGAGAGCGAGGGCAGGTAACTGTGCTGCGTGGTGGAGAGCTGCTGCTCACTCCCGGCCAAGCGTAGGCGCGCCTCCTCGACCGTGATGCTGTGAGCGACGGCGTGGTCGATGCACTGCTGCAACGTCCAGCTCTGCTGCGCTGCTAGGGTAAAGCTCCCCGCGACCAGTAGGACTAAGGGGAAGATATGACGAAGTGTAAGCATAGGATTGTCTTGTCTAAATGATTAGTTAGGCAGCTATCGGAGTGCCCTTGACCTTTTCGCCCTCCTTGAGACCACTCTTGACCTCGATGAGGCTACCATTGCTGATGCCGGTCTTGATCTCACGGCGCTCCGTCTGCAGATGCTTCGGATCAGCGTCGGAGGTGACCACCTCGACATAGACCTTGTCACCTTCAAACTGCAGTGCGCCCTCGGGGATGGCTAGGACATTGGATACCTGGTCGGTGATAAGCTCCGCATTGGCACTCATATCGGAGCGTATGCGGCTGTAGTCGTCGATGGTGATGGCTGCCTTGAGCTCGTACTGCGTGCCTTGTTGCTGCTGGATTGTCTTGGGCGAGATGTACTCGACGACGCCCGAGAAGGCGGAACCCTCGATCGCTCCGATGCGCACCGTGACAGGTAGTCCCGTAGCGACACGAGCGATGTCGACCTCGTCCACCTTGCCGATGAAGATCATCTCCGTCATGTCGGCGATGGTGGCGATGGTGGTACCAGCGTTGAAGGAGTTGGCCTGAATGACCGAGTTACCCTCCTTGACTGGTATGTCGAGTATCGTCCCGTCTACCGTGCTGCGCACGAGTGTCGTAGAGCCCTGAGCGTTGCGCTGGCTCATGCCGGTGAGGACGATGTTGTAAGCATCCTTAGCACTCGCAAGGCGCTCCTTAGCCTGTAGGTAGTTAGCCTTGGTTGTGGCATACTCCTCCTCGGCTACGATCCCTTGCTGGTGCAGCTCGGTCGCTATCTTGTACTTCTGCTGAGCCTCGTCGAGAGCTATCTTTGCTATCTCGACCTGCGACTCTGCCTGATTGACCGAACCCATCTCGGGCACCACTTTGATACGCGCGATGATGTCGCCCGCCTTGACGAGGTCGCCGGGCTTCTTCATGATCTCGGCGATGATGCCGTTGAGCTGTGGCACGATCATCACCTCGTTGCGAGGAGCTATCTTGCCAGTGAGGATGATAGACCGTTGGATAGAGGGGACGCGGGTCACCGTCTCTACCGAGTAGATGGTCGCTTGGGGCTGTGCCTTCTTATAGAGGAAGACGAAGGTCATGATGACGAGCAGGCCGAAGATGACCCAAAGGGAAAGTTTGAAGATACGCTTAGCTTTCATAGTTCTTTATGTTGTGTTTGTTTTTACCTAAAGTTGAATGGTGGTTTACTCCTCACGAATGGCTTCGATGGAGCGAATCTCGAGTGCTTTCTTGAGTGGCAAGAGACCGCCCACCACGCCTCCGATGACGATGAAGAGGAGTGCGCCGACCGCTGTGCCAAAGGGGATCAGCGGATTGACCAGCATCTCGTTTTCCATTGAGGCGGTAATCTGTGCGACGATAGACATAATCCCCACACCGAGGAGAAGGCCTACGAGCCCCGCGAGGAGGCTCAGCATGCCGCTCTCTAGGAGGATGAGTCGTATGATGTCTTTGCGCTGTGCACCGAGTGCACGACGTATGCCGATCTCGCGGGTGCGCTCCTTGACGGAGACGAGCATGATATTGCTAATGCCGATGATGCCCGAGAGGAGCGTGCCGATACCGATGAACCAGACGAAGACATTGACACCCCACAGCATGGAGTTTTGGGCAGTGAAGATCTCTGAGATGTTGAACTCACCTATGGCGCTCTCATCGTCTGGTGCTATGTCGTGGGTAGAGCGGATGTAGGCTTTGATGCGGTCGTTGATCGCTTTGCTATCCTTACCATCGCCATGGAGCGAGTACAAGAGTTGGTAGACCTCATTGCTCTGGCCGAGTGATGCGGCAAGGATTGTGTAGGGGATACGTACCTTTTGCTCTTCAGAGCCATTGATATTCATCCCTTTAGACTTGCTCTTGAGGACTCCCACGACGGTGTAGTAAGAGCCGTCAATATTGATCACCTTGCCCAAAGCCTCCTCGTGCGAAGCGAAGAACTTCTGGCTCACCTCCTCACCGATGGTGCAGTTGCGACGTCGCTGCTGCTCGTCGCTCTCGTTGAGCCGTCGTCCCGCCAGGAGGGTCGAGTAGACGATCTGGTCAAAAGAGGCCCAGGCGGAGTAGAGCGGTGCTGTCATACTCTTGGTGCCGTAGCTGACGGGCGTGTTCCACGAGCCTTGCTGCATAGCAGCTATCGTCTCTATCTCGGGAAAACGCTTCTGGAGGTTGGCCATATCGCTCACTGAGAGCGACCACCAGCGATCGGTGGGGTAACCTTTGTATGGCTTGCTGGTTGTGGAGCAGTAGAGCAGCGTGGTATTGCTTGAGATACCATCTAGCTGCTTGCGCATACCATTGGAGAAGCCTTGGCTCAAGCTCATCAAGATGACCAGCATCAGGATGCCCCAGAAGATGCCGAAGGCGGTTGCGATGGAACGCTTGCGATTCGTTCGTAAGGAGTGAAAAGCCTCACCCCAGATGTCTCGATCAAATAGTCTCATAGTACAGTCTTTACGCTAGGGTGTTACTAATCTCTCATCGCTTCGATAGCGGATATACGTATCGCTCTACGAGCTGGCGTGTAGCCCGCCACAATTCCCGCAATGATCATCACAACGAGGATGCCCAGCGCCATCTGTGGCGAGAGGACTGGCGTGTCAAAGAGGTGGATCGTCTCGCCCATAATGGACATCTCGCCAATGTGGTAAGC
This sequence comes from uncultured Porphyromonas sp., assembly GCA_946997275.1. Taxonomy (GTDB): domain Bacteria; phylum Bacteroidota; class Bacteroidia; order Bacteroidales; family Porphyromonadaceae; genus Porphyromonas. Next base: position 2,317 of record CAMPUN010000075.1, on the reverse strand, counting down.
GGTCACGAGGTAGTCGCCCAGAGCGACAAGTCCCACGGCAATGACCAGACCGATAGCACCCGCCACCGCCGTGATGAGGAGGCTCTCGACCATAATCATCGCTAGGATGTCACGGGGCTTAGCGCCCAGAGCCTTGCGTATGCCGATCTCTTTGTATCGCTCCCGCACCGTGACCAGCATGATATTGCTCACGCCGACGATGCCGATGAGGAGCGTGCTCAGCCCGACGATCCAAAGGAAGAGGTAGAAGTAGTTGACTACCTTATTATACTGCTCGTTGTTGACATAGTTTGAGAATCCCCACATCGCACTTTCGTCATCGGGCGAGAAGGTCAACATAGAGCCCAAAGCTTGTCTAAGTTCCTGCTCAAAAGCTTTGTAGTCCTTATCACTACGTACCGACGGAACGTAAGCATACACTCTGTCTATAGTGTGCGCTGCAGGGTAAAGTGCTTCAAAAGTTGTACTGGGGATAAAAGAGCCAGAGTTCTCTTTGACATCTTCATATACGCCAATGATGGTAAAAGAGATATCGTCTAAAGAGACCTTCTTTCCTAAAGCGTCCACATACGATTCGGAGCCAAAAAGGTGCAATGCCTTAGCGGATGACAGCAGTATCACTTTTTCTCTATTATAAGTGTCGTACCCTGAGATCGAGCGTCCAGCAAGGATCTTCACACGAGAGTCAAAGTGTCCGAAGTGGTTTGCGCTTATTCCTAGAGTCCAGCCGTCAGACACTTTAGCTTTATAGGTGATCTTACTCCAGTTCTGATAGGCGGGAGCAATGTCTTCAATAGCTGGTACCATCTGTTGCAGCTGTGCTAGCTGAGGCTTGGCAAGATATAGGGGGCGTCCAGCTTGATATCCTTGATAAGGTATAGAGGTCATCCAAAGTCCGAAGCGCACTCCACTGTTTGGCGTCATATCACTACCCATCGCTCCCTTAGAGATACCACGATTAAGCCCCACGCCGATGCTGAGGAGGATGACTAGAAAGATGATTCCCCACGCTACGGCAAAGCCTGTCAGGAAGGTGCGCAGGCGGTTGCGCTTGAGATTGTCTATGATCTCGGAGAAGTATTCGTGTCCTATACGCATAATGTGTGATCCTATTTACTCAAACACCTCCTCGGGCAGACTGCTCGTCAGACCGCCGCCCTCGATCACTCCATCCTTGATATGTATCGTGCGGTCACACATCTCAGCTACGCCGGGCTCGTGCGTTACGATAATCATCGTCAGGTGCGACTCGCGATTGATCTCTCTCAGTAGCTCCATCACCTCGATGGTGGTCTTGCTGTCTAAAGCTCCCGTCGGCTCATCGGCTAGGATGACTGAGGGCGTGGTGATGAGGGCTCGTGCGATTGCTATGCGCTGCTTCTGCCCTCCCGACATCTCGCTCGGCAGGTGCTCCGCCCAGTCGGCTAGCCCCATACGGGAGAGTAGCTCGGCAGCACGCTTGGTGCGCTCCTTGCGACCTACTCCTTGGTAAAAGAGAGGCAGGGCAATGTTGTCCAGCGCATTCTTGAAGGGGATAAGGTTAAACGACTGGAAGACGAATCCTATTTGTCTAGAACGGATCTCGGCGGCGCGGTTCTCCGAGAGGCTATTGCTCAGTAGCTCCTCTCCTAGATGGTAACTCCCCTCGTCATAGCTGTCGAGGAGCCCGAGGATGTTGAGGAGCGTACTCTTGCCCGAGCCCGAAGCTCCCATGATAGCGACCATCTCGCTTGGGAAGATGTCGAGGTTGATCCCCTTGAGTACATGTAGTGGCTGCGCGCCCTGATAAGTCTTGTGCAGATTGCGTAGCGATATGACCGGTTTAGCATTCATAAGCTTGTTTGCTTAGCGTTTGTCTTTGGTAGTACACCGCAAAGGTAGCACAAATATTTGAATCTGCAATAGGAAAAACGCTTCAGTGTATAACTTGAATCAAACAGTCCCGTCAGAGCGAGGCGTGTGGCCCGCTGTGGGGTGCACGGATAGTATCGAGTCGGAGAGTGTCCATTGTGTCAAAACGAGACGAGTAGCCCGTTGTAGGGACGCACGGATAGTATCAAGTCGGAGGGCGTCCGTTGTAGAACGATCTGATGATGTGACTTTAACGGGGACGGACGCACAGATCGTGCGTCCCTACAGCGGGCTACTCGTCTTACTGTGCTACAACTGTCAAGGAAATCAATCATTCCCTCGGTAGAGATTTCTGAATCTCCAGTGAGGAAACGGCAAATTCTTCCGAACTTTGATTTCGTTCTTCCGAAGTTTCATTTCATTCTTCCGAACTTTTATTTCGGCCCTCCGTGGGGAAATTTCGTTT
>CAMPUN010000074.1 GCA_946997275.1 uncultured Porphyromonas sp. | reverse complement strand
TTAACGAGGGATTGACATCTATAGGCGACTATGCTTTTAATGGGTGTACATCTCTAAATAGTGAGCTCAAGCTACAAGGACAAGTCAAAACGATAGGTTACAAGGCCTTTTATAACTGTACAAGGATCCCACAAATTTTGCTGGGCAAGCAGTTATCCAAGATTGGTGAGGGCGCATTCTCTAGAGTCTATGGAGAGATCAAGGTCGAGGAGGGCAGCACAAGCTTTCGCTCGGCTGAGGGGATGCTGATAGATGTAGTCAATAAGACTTTGATTCACCTCCACTATAAGACAGCGTCACTACAGCTCCCCTCTGACCTATTACGTATTGGTGACAATGCGATGGAGAATTGCTCATACCTCACGACACTGACCCTGAACGAGGGGCTGCAGACGATCGGGTATGGAGCCTTTAACTCTTGTAAGAAGCTCACCTCGCTACAGATCCCAGCCTCGGTGACAGAGGTCGGACGAAACGCTTTCTATCAATGCAAAGCTCTGGCAACAATCACTGTGGCTCCTAACAGCGCAAACTATAAGGCGGTCGACAACTGTCTGCTATCTGCAGATGGTAAGCAGTTCGTTGTTTATCCTGTGGCCAAGGTGACGGAAGGGAGTTATCAAGTGCCCGCAGGTGTAGAGCGCATCATAGAGGGAGCCTTCGCCGTTAGCACTCTTGAGAGGATCATACTTCCTGAGTCTCTCCGTGAGATTGAGGCTACTGCCTTTTTCCAGTGTAATCAGCTTAAGTCGCTAGAAATCCCCAATGAAGTCCGAAGCATCGGCAGGGCGGCTCTGAGCTTTTGCAAAGCTCTCAAGAGCGTATCCATAGGGTCTAAGATCGAGCATATAGGACGAATATGCTTTGCTTACACCCCGCTAACGGCTCTCTACATAAAGGCGACCACCCCCCCTGTAATAGACCGTTCGTTTGCAGCTTGCTTCGATCGCACTACCCTCCGAGAGGGGACCCTCTTCGTACATAAGGGGTCCAAGGGACTTTATGAACAAGCTGAGGGTTTTCAGGACTTTTCTAACATCGTAGAGCAAGCTGTAGAGCAAAAGCCTGGGGTGACTATTGAAACCGCCCTGCCTGTCGGGTCTAAGATGAAGCTGAAGCTCAAATACGATGACGAGATAACGATCACAGGTCTAGAAGAAAAGCCTACTAACAACCAAGAGAAAGAGTACACCATCACGGCGCAGTCGATCCTTATCGAGGGACTCCTCACCGAGCTCGAATGTACAGAGGCTCAGATTACAACCCTCCGACTGTCCGATTGTGACCGACTCTCCGTACTGGACTGTAGTAACAATGAGATTAAGGAGCTAGACCTCCAGGAGGCTCCTCACTTAGAGATACTCATCTGCTCCAACAACCAGATTACTGCTTTAGACCTCTCAGCAACGCCAGACCTCAGCAAGTTGTGGTGTAGTAACAATAAGGAGATTAAGTCTCTAGACCTGTCTCATGCCACAAACCTCATAGGTCTATGGTGCTACGGCTGTAATCTGTCTGAGCTGGACCTATCTGCCTGCTCATCACTTACTGGTGTCGACTGTACTAACAACAAGCTGTCCAAGCTCTCACTAGGGACAATAGACTACTTGACTAGAGTGGCTTGTGCAAACAATCAGCTAAAGCAACTAGACCTCTCGGGAGTCCCCAATCTGGATGAGCTACTGTGTGGTAATAACAGCTTAACCTCACTACAGCTAAGCGCTGTCCCCTATCTGACGACGCTTAAGTGTCCAAACAATCAACTATCCACGCTAGATCTGACTTCGCTCCAGGATCTGAAGAACTTACACTGTCAGGGCAATCAACTAAGCAAACTAGATCTAAGCAAAAACAGAGCCCTCGAAGAGCTCTACTGCTACGAAAACCAAATCAAGGGCGAGGGGATGACAGCTCTAGTGACCTCCTTGCGCAAGATACCTCAGGATACCTATGAGAACTTGATGCTCATCAATAGCTCTGCACCTAAAGAGCAAAACCACCCAATGGTATCGGACATCGAACTAGCCAAAGCGAAGGGGTGGACTCCGAAGGATTTCCAGGGTGGCATCAACGATGGCGCGGGTGTTCCTTTTGGGGGCTTCACAAGTACGACTCAAATAACCCATAGAGATCGTCCTCAGGTGGCACTCCTTGCAGATCGTACGCTTGTTATCACAGGAGCTGAGTCCGACACCGTGACACTATACGCTGTCGATGGTTCTATCTTATATTGCGCAGAGCCTTCTCTTGATGGGGAGCATCGCATACAGCTCTCCAGCATGACTGGTCGCACGATCATTTTGCTCATTGGTACTAACTCTTACAAGGTTCTTGTACCCTAGTTTATGCTACGACATCATCTTGTATACATCCTCAGTCTCATGGCTACCCTATTCGTAGGGAGCCATGGGCTCTCTGCTCAGTCCATACGCTTTACCACACTGCGAGAGCCAGGTGCGACCATTCAGCTCTCCATCACCTATCAAGGTGAGATCACACTAAGCGGAGTCAAGGAGCACTACCCCTCTGGTAAGGAGCCTCACGAGTACACGCTCTCAGCTCGTGAAGTCGTCATATCAGGTGACGTGCAGTCTCTGAGAGTCTCGCAAGCCGAGCTAACCTCTCTCACCATCACCGACTGCTCCTCTCTCGTAGAGCTTGATTGCGCTCAGAATAGTCTTACCTCCTTAGACCTATCCCAAGCCCCAGCTCTGACGAAGCTTGCCTGCTTCGCCAACGAGCTAACCCAAATCACCTTCCCTGCCAAGCCTCTCTTGACACAGCTCAAGTGTACCAACAACAAGCTGTCCAAGCTAGACCTCTCCTCTATGACACATCTAGAGGAACTGACCTGCTCAAACAATGAGCTGACAGCGCTAGATCTATCCACCCTCTCACAGCTCAAGACGCTCAAGTGCTATAGCAACAAATTGTCGGAGATCGACCTGCGCTCCTGCACACTCCTAGAGAAGCTATGGTGTAGTGACAACCAGTTGCGCAGCTTAGACCTATCGAGCAATCCACAGCTAAAGGTCGTATGGTGCTATAAGAATCAGATAGCCCAACTGCCACATCAAGAGCTACCTCAGTTGATCTGGCTATACTGTGAAGACAACAACATCGAGACACTTGACTGTAGCCAGATGCCTAAGCTGAACAAGCTAGCAGTCCATGGGAATAAGATTCATGACAAAGCTATGACCGACTTAGTAGCATCCCTACCGAAGCGCACGACCACTCCGGGGAGCTTCATTGCGGTTAATACACGAAACAAAGACGAGGAAAATGTCTGCACCACAGCATCCGCTACGCAAGCGACCGAAAAGGGGTGGCAAGTCCTAGACTATTGTGGAGGAGCCAATGACCATCAAGGGGTCCCATACGAGGGTGCTACTACAGCTATTGAGACCATTTCTCCATCATCGTCCATACAGTTCCGATGGTCTGGAGAGTCGCTGGTTCTATCTGGACTGCCAGAGCGTAGTGTAGTAATCCTCTACAACTTACTAGGAGAGCCTCTATACACAGGCAAATCATCACTCAGTGGCGAGCTCCTCATCCAGCTTCCCGAGCATATCTCGGGGCCATTGCTCCTAACAGTCAACAATCAACTGGCTGCAAAACTACATCGTCCGTAATCGCAGACAAGCAAAGAGATACGTACTCTATCCTGTCATTATAGTCTGTACTCTTCCACTAGAAACTATAGCGTGCCCGACCACAGAGGGCTCTCATGTCGTGAGATCTATTCGATAGCCCTCCCCATCAAATCACTCTGACTTTTATTGAATAGCAACAACTAAGGAGAAGAGGGTATCACTCATTTTAGTACCTTTGTGCCTATGAATGTGGATCTACAGCAGGTGATGCAGCGCTTTGGCATCGTGGGACGCAATCCGAGCTTCCTACGAGCTATCGAGACGGCCGTACAGGTCGCCCCGACAGACCTATCTGTGCTGGTGACTGGCGAGAGCGGCGTCGGCAAGGAGTTCTTTCCCAAGATCATACACGCCTACAGTCTCCGTAAGCATCAGGGCTATGTGGCGGTCAACTGTGGCGCTATTCCCGAGGGAACGATAGACTCTGAGCTCTTCGGTCACCGCAAGGGCTCCTTCACTGGCGCTATCTCCGACCGCAAGGGTTACTTTGAGGAGGCGGACGGTGGCACCATATTCCTGGATGAGGTGGGAGAGCTACCGCTCGCCACGCAGGCTCGTCTGCTCCGTGTGCTAGAGTCGGGAGAGTTTATCCCCGTAGGTGCTAGCAAGCCTCTTAAGACTGATGTGCGAGTGGTTGCCGCAACGAATGTCAACATACAAGAAGCGATTGCTCGTGGACGTTTTCGCGAAGACCTTTACTATCGTCTCAGTACGGTCCCCATTGTTGTCCCTCCGCTACGCAAGCGACAAGAGGATATAGTCCTGCTCTTCAAGCTTTTTGCTTCGCTCAGTGCCGAGAAGAACCAGATCCCCATGCTAGAGATCACGCCCGAGGCTGAGGAGCTCTTGAGGCGCTACCCTTGGCCGGGCAATATACGTGAGCTGCGCAACCTGACTGACCGCATCAGCATCTTAGAGTATGACCGTCATCTGACGGCTGAGGACCTTCGTGGCTATCTGCCTGACAAGACACAAGAGCTAAGCACTTCGCTGGTTCCTGTGGAACGCCAGTCGGAAGAGCGTAGCTTTGCCAATGAACGGGAGATACTCTACCAAGTGCTTTTTGATATGAAGCGAGACATCACCTCGCTCAAGCAGACCATCGCCACGATGCGTCAAGAGCCCCACTACGAGCCGATTCACACGACGCTAGTGCCTGCCGAGATGGAGCCTATGCACACCGAAGCTGAGGAGGTGACCGAGCCTGACGCAGAGCCTTACAAGGAGGTCGTAGCGACACCCATCGAGGAGTCGCCCCTGCCGGATAGACCGATGACTATCGAGGAGGCGGAGCGCATACTCATCATGCGTGCCCTGGAGCGCCACGGTGGCAATAAGACTGAAGCGGCCGAGGAGCTAAACATATCTCCCCGCACGCTGTACCGCAAACTGCAGAGCTATGGTGAGGAGTAAGCTACTATATATAATAGGTGTCGTGATGCTCCTGCTGATGGGGACGAGTTGCTCGATCAGCTATAAGTTCAACGGAGCCACCATCGACTACACCCGTATCAAGACTGTGACGATCGAGGACTTTCCCAATCAGGCGCCACTGGTCTATCCGCCGTTGTCGCAGATGTTTTCGGAGCGACTGAGAGAGCAGTTCCGACGCAACACGCGCCTAGAGCCTGTCGAGACCAATGGAGATCTGATCCTCGAGGGCGCCATCGTCGGGTACGAGCTCACACCTATGGCTATGCAGGAGGATGCACTCTCGGCGATGACACGCTTTACGATTACGGTGCGCGTCTCTTACACCAACATGGTGGAGGAGAAAAAGAGTTTCTCAGGACGCACCTTTACCTCTTCGCAAGAGTTCGACAGCAACAATCTCTTCTCAGACATTCAGGAGGGGTTAGCTGGAGAGCTCATCGACGATCTTGTCAAGCAGATCTTTAACGCCACGGTAGAGGACTGGTAATGGAGACGATGACGATAGACGAGCTGAATAGGCTGACGGCACACCCTGAGGAGCTCAGTCGCCACACGCTCTCGCCTCTGGCTGAGCTGGTGGAGACCTATCCCTATGCGCAGAGCATCGTCATGCTTTACCTGCTCAATCTGTCGATCCTAGGCGACCTACGCTACGAGGCGGAGCTGCAACGCTGGGCGCCCCATTTACCTAGCCGGGAGAAGCTCTACCTATTGGCACGACTACACATGCCTCTAGAGGACTTGACACCAGTACTGGCGCACGATCCGTCTGACTCCTTTGCCCTCGTAGATCAATATCTGCGCAAAGTTGCTGAGCGTGAGGGTCCTCTCTCGAACGATCTGGAGTATGACTCTGCGGAGGCTCTCCCTACGGAGGAGCACACCCCAGACTACTTCTCCGCAGCGGAGTATGAGTCGGCGCCCTCAGATATGACACTCTCAGGGCTACTCCCCACAGGCTCCGCCGAGAGCGAGCCCGCACCAGCTCCCGCTCCACAACCTACGGTGACGTCCTCTGACGAGTCAGAGCCGAGCGATATGCTTTTCACCGAAACACTAGCCTCTATCTACATCAAACAGGGGCATTACGAGCGCGCAAAGCAAATTATTGAGGGGCTAAGCTTGAAGTTTCCAGAAAAAATTAGTTACTTTGCAGTTCAATTGGACTTTCTTGAGAAGCTAATCGACAACGCTTCTCATTCATAAATACGCATTCATAGAATAGTAGACATGCAAATCTTTCTAACCATCCTGATCCTCATCGCAGCTATCCTGCTGAT
>CAMPUN010000073.1 GCA_946997275.1 uncultured Porphyromonas sp. | reverse complement strand
AAGGAGGAGAATAAGTACTACCTCTACAACTTCGCCTTTGACAACTGTGCTACACGACCATATTCTATTGTCAAGCAAACGCTCCCTAAGGGGTGGCGCATAGAGCTACCTCAAGTGGCGAAGGAGGAGTCTCTACGCAGTCTCATCGATGCTTATGCGGATTACCACCCGTGGTATCGTCTCGGTACGCAGCTAGCCTTGGGAGCGCCAGCCGACACGACTATGACGGTCGAGGATCGGCTCTTCCTACCGATGGAGATGGATCGTCTCTTGCAGCAAGCGACACTGGTCACTCCGACAGGTGCGAAGCCTCTCGTGAGCAATCGGATCGTCTATGAGACACCGACACCAGCTCCACAGCCTGTGGCTCATTGGTGGCAAGAGCCTGTCGTATTGTTCTCGCTCTTATTAGTCGTCTCAGGCGTGCTGTGCTACTTGCGTCGTAGTCGCTACTGGATACCTTTAATGATGACGGCCTACGCTTGTGCGGGCTTCATCTTGAGCTTCCTAACCTTCGTCTCGATACATCCCTGCACCGATCCGAACTACAACTTGCTGGTCTTTCATCCGCTCCTGCTCTTGGCTTGGTTTGCCTTGGGGAGGGGAGGCAAGGCTCAGCGCATCGCACGCTACTTTCACTCGGTAAATGCATTGGCAGTAGCGCTCTTCCTCATCTTGGTCGCTTGTGCTGTGCAGACTAGTTCGCTGCCCATCATCTTGCTCGCCATTCACTCGGCACTTCTCTCGGTAGCCTATCTGACCTATTCTAAACGACAAACAGAGCGCAGATGAGATCTATTCGCTATTTACTCCTCGCATTGACCTTGCCACTGGCACTCTCCGCACAGCGCGCAAGACCTGACATACTGGTGCAGATCTATGTCAAGGGGCTGCGCACTGACCTGCTGGATAGTTATCGAGCAGGGTGGGGAAGCAACGGATTGAACTGGGTAATGAAGCAGGGGACCGTGGCGCCTGACATTCGCTATCCATATCCATTGCTAGACGAGGTGGCGCGACTGGCCTCGCTCTCTGCTGGTGCTATGCCAGAGATACATGGCGTGTACCAAGCTGAGCGCTATGATGCAGTGACACAGCGGTCGGAGTCTACCTTTGCCAATAGAGACTATCGGGGCATCAACAGCGCAGAGCAGCTTGCTCCCGCAGGTGCCTTGCGCAGCGAACTTCTCACAGACGTACTCAGAGGCTCTTCTCAAGGCGATGCGATTGTCTATGCGATAGCGAGCCGTGCCAACGATGCCATTGCTGTGGCGGGGCACGACGCTGAAGGCGCTATATGGATCGACAAGCATAACGGCTGGTGGGCTACGACTAACTTCTATGGCGGTCTGCCTGCTCTGGCTCTTAAGGCAAACAATGAGCAGCGCATGCTGGGCGGACGCACGACACCAACCATTTGGAAGCCTCTTGCGAAAGGCGCGAAGGAGGGTAGCTTTGCGCATACCTTCGAGGGCGCTTGGCGTATGAGCGACCTCTTGACCTCTCCTTTTGCCAATGATGTGATCACCGACTTGTCCAAGGAGTTCATACGCTACGCTCACAAGGCGCGTCGCACGTCGCCTACGCTCATCGTTATGGTCTTAGACCTGGAGGTGGGCGCTCGTGGGGTCGCCTATGCGGACTATTCGCCAGAGCAGCAGGATGCCTACGCTCGGCTCAATGAGCAGGTACAGCAGACCACGGCTCTGCTACAAGAGTTGTACGGCACAGACCATTACGCGCTTAACATCATCGGAGTTCCTGTGGCGAACTTAGCTCAGCCGAAGACTCCTTCTCGTCGTTCGGTCGTCACCTTTGACCCTGCCAAATGTATTGCACTGGCCAATCTCTACCTCTCAGCGATCTATGGGCGCAACGACTGGGTCATCGCCTACAGCCATCAGACGCTCCATCTAAATAAGAAGGAGATAGCAGATAAGAAGGTGGATATGCAGGATATGAGCAATAATCTTGCTACTTTTGTATCCGAGATGGAAGGTGTCATCGGGGCAATCCCTGCATATCAACTACAGAGGGGGCTGTCACAGCCTGCCTGGGCTAAGCCTCTGTACTCGCACAGCTATCGTAGCTATGCGGGCGATGTGCTACTGGCTCTAGCTCCCTTTGCAGTGGTGGCTGGAGAGAAGCAAGGCACTGATCAGCAGAGGCAGAGACATGTCTCAGCTCCTTTTATCCTAATGGCTCCAGGTGTAGCTTCGCAAAGGCTTACGGAGCCTATATCCTATGATGCGGTCGCACCTTCGCTCGCATACCTACTCTGTGTCCCTCAGCCGATGAGCGCTGACGGCACGCCACTCTTTATCCTATTCAATCAGAAATAATAAACCACTTTATGGCTCTCAGTAATATCATCACAAAGCTCTTTGGTAGTAAGTCTCAGCGAGACCTCAAGGAGATAACACCTTACATTAAGAAGATTGAGGAGGTCGAACCCTCCATACAAGCTCTCAGCGATGATGCTCTGAGAGATCGAACACAACAGCTGCGCAACGAGATCAACGAGTACGTTGCCTCGGAGCGTGCAGAGATAGCTAAGCTCAAAGAGGGCATCGAGGATCTCGACATAGACGCCCGTGAGGAGGCTTGGTCTAAGATTGATAAGATAGAGAAGGAGGTCCTGGAGAAGATCGAGGTCAAGCTCGACGAAATTCTCCCCACGGCTTTTTCTATTGTCAGGGAGACCGCACGACGCTTTGCCAATAATGAGCAGATCGTCGTCACTGCCACGCAGATGGATAGAGATCTATCGATAGACCACGACTTCGTGGAGATCGATGGCGACAAAGCGATCTACCACAACCACTGGGTAGCAGGAGGTAACGAGATCACCTGGGATATGGTACATTACAAAGTACAGCTCATCGGTGGTGTCGTACTGCACAAGGGTAAGATAGCCGAGATGGCGACAGGTGAAGGTAAGACGCTCGTCGCTACTCTGCCAGTCTTCCTCAATGCACTACCAGGTAATGGTGTCCATGTGGTCACGGTCAATGACTATCTGGCTAAGCGTGACTCCGAGTGGATGGGACCGCTCTATATGTTCCACGGGCTGAGCGTCGACTGTATCGACAAGCACAAGCCTAATAGCGAGGGCCGTCGCAAAGCTTACAATGCGGACATCACTTTCGGTACGAATAATGAGTTCGGCTTCGACTACCTGAGAGACAACATGGCGACAGCGCCCTCAGACCTCGTCCAGCGTCCGCACAACTACGCCATTGTGGATGAGGTGGACTCGGTCCTTATCGATGATGCCCGTACGCCTCTGATCATATCTGGTCCTACGCCTCAGGGAGAGGATCAGCTCTTTGAGGAGTACCTGCCCAATGTCGAGAAGGTGGTCAACGCTCAGAAAGATTTAGTCTCTAAGTTGCTCGTAGAGGCAAAGAAGAAGATAGCGAGTGAGGACAAGAAAGAGATCGACGAGGGCTTTCTTCTCCTCTTCCGTGTCTTCAAGGGACTGCCTAAGTACAAGCCTCTCATCAAGTTCCTCAGCGAGCCAGGCATCAAAGCCTCTATGCTCAAGACCGAGGAGATCTATATGGCGGAGAATATGCGCCAGATGCACGTCGTCACAGATCCGCTTTACTTTGTCATTGACGAGAAGATGAATAGCATCACCCTCACCGATAAGGGTATCGAGATGCTTTCGAAGGGCGCAGAGGATGCCTCTTTCTTCGTCCTTCCAGACATTGCCTCTCAGTTGGCAGAGTTGGAGGGCGAGGGACTTGCTCCCTCTGAGTATGCTGCTAAGAAGGACGAGCTCATCACCAACTATGCGATCAAGAGCGAGCGTGTCCACACGGTCAATCAGCTCTTTAAGGCTTACGCTCTCTTCGAGCGTGATGACCAGTATGTGGTGATAGACAATAAGGTGATGATCGTCGATGAGCAGACCGGTCGTCTCATGGATGGCCGTCGCTACTCAGACGGTCTGCACCAGGCTATCGAGGCTAAGGAGCGCGTCAAGGTCGAGGCGGCTACGCAGACCTTTGCAACCATTACCCTGCAAAACTACTTCCGTATGTACCACAAACTGGCTGGTATGACCGGTACGGCTGAGACCGAGGCGGGAGAGTTTTGGGACATCTACAAGCTTGACGTGGTGGTCATCCCGACCAATCGCCCCGTCATCCGTGATGATCAGAACGACCGTATCTATAAGACGGCTCGCGAGAAGTACAATGCGGTCATAGAGGAGATCGAGCGCCTCATAGCGGCTGGTCGTCCAGTGCTAGTAGGTACGACTTCGGTCGACATCAGTGAGCTGCTCAGTCGTATGCTCTCGTTGCGCAAGATCCCCCACCAGGTGCTCAATGCTAAGCTACACCAGAAGGAGGCTGACATCGTCGCTCAGGCTGGTCAGTCAGGCACCGTAACTATCGCAACCAACATGGCGGGTCGTGGTACTGATATCAAGCTTTCGCCAGAGGTGCGAGAGGCTGGTGGACTCGCCATCATCGGTACCGAGCGACATGAGTCACGCCGTGTGGATAGACAGTTGCGTGGTCGTGCTGGTCGTCAGGGAGACCCCGGTAGCTCTGTTTTCTTTATCTCGCTAGAGGATCACTTGATGCGACTCTTTGCGAGCGATCGTATTGCTTCGCTAATGGATCGTATGGGCTTTGGTGAAGGTGAAGCTCTTGAGAACAAGATGCTCAGCAACTCTGTGGAGCGTGCGCAGAAGAAGGTCGAGGAGAACAACTTCGGTATCCGTAAGCGCCTCCTAGAGTACGATGATGTGATGAACTCACAGCGTAAGGGTATCTACGAGAAGCGTCGCCACGCCTTGATGGGCGAGCGCATCGGTATGGACGTGCTCAACATGCTCTACGACGTGACCGAGGCGATTGTCAATAAGAATAAGGAGGCAGACGACTACGAGGGCTTCCGCAATGAGCTCCTCTCGATACTAGCCGTAGAGACTGAGTTCACACCAGAGTCCTTTAAGTCGGCTCATACGAATGAGGTGGTTGACAAAACCTTCGAGACAGTCTATCAGGCACTCAACCACAAGGGCGAGAAGATCGCCACGGTCGCTTATCCGATCCTGCACAACCTCTACGAGACGCAGGGCGACAAGTTCAAGCGTATCATCATACCGATCACGGATGGTAATAAGGTGTACAACATCCCTTGCGACCTCGCCGAGGCAGACCGCACCGAGGGCAAGAGCATCGTCAAGGAGTTCCACAAGACGATCATGCTCTACACCCTGGATGACGCCTGGAAGGAGCACCTCCGTGAGATGGACGAGCTGCGCAACTCCGTGCAAAACGCTAGCTACGAGAACAAGGACCCGCTCCTCATCTACAAGTTAGAGTCTTACGACCTCTTTAGCGACATGCTTGACGGGCTCAATCGCAAGACCGCGACCATTCTCACGCGTGGCCGTATCCCGCTACCCGAAAATGATGAGACCGGCTCTAGTCTCTCCGTTCGTGAGGCTCAGACCGAGCGACGCACGGACCGTAGCCAGTATCGTGAGACCAAGGACGAGATCGCCAGTCAGCAGGAGGCGCAGCGTCAAGCTGGACAAGCCGCCACACAGGCTTCACAGCCTAAGGCTCAGCCTATCGTCAAGGAGCAAAAGATCGGTCGCAACGACCCATGCCCTTGCGGTAGCGGTAAGAAGTATAAGAATTGTCACGGGCGCAACGCCTAGGCATCATCATATAGGGGCAGGCTTTGGCAAAAAGCTTTGCCCCTTTTTGCTATTTCCCAAAAAGCCAATAGGTAGTGTACGCTACCTTTGCTTTGATCCCCCACACAGCGTAAGACTATGATTTACTCCATGACAGGATATGGTAGCAGTCAGCTACTCCTAGAGGGTGTCACCTACGAGGTCTCAATCCGCTCCGTCAATAGCAAGCAGCTCGACCTCTCGCTCCGACTCCCTTCCATCCTACGAGACCGAGAGATAGAGCTTCGTGGCATCTTGATTCCCGCACTCTTCAGAGGCAAGGTCGACGTAACCATTCGCACGGCCGATAATTCGCTAGGCGCCTCCCCTCAGGTGCAGGTCAATGCACCCCTCCTCCGTGCTTACTACGATCAGATCCATAGCGCTATAGAGGCCGAAGGCATTCCTCAGCCCGAAGATCTGACACGTCTCTTGCTTAGCTACCCAGGCGTTATCGTAGAGCAAGGCGAGACGCCTCTTACCGACGAAGATATGCAGCTACTGAGCCAAGCTATCGGGGAGGCGATTGACCAATTCAACGCTTTTAGAGAGCAAGAGGGCGCATCGCTCGAGCGCATCTTTGTAGAGAAGCTAGATCGCATTGCCGCTTTGCTCGCGGAGGTTGATCCTTACGAGCAGAGCCGCATCACAGACCTTCGGAGCAAGCTCGAGGAGCGACTAGCCC
>CAMPUN010000072.1 GCA_946997275.1 uncultured Porphyromonas sp. | reverse complement strand
TCGTCATCGCAGACGATGATGCTGTCGGAGTGGAGCTGCAGCGCAGAGATAGGACACATCTGGGTGATATGTCCCTCGACAGCCTTGCAGAGGGCGCGTGCCTTGTTCGAACCACTGATGAGGATCATCACCTCACGAGCGTCTGTCACGGTGCCGACACCTACGGTGAGGGCGCGTGTGGGAACCTTCGAGAGGTCGTTTTCAAAGAAGCGGCTGTTGTCACGGATGGTCTCGGGCATCAGACGCACCTCACGGGTGCGAGAGGCTAGCGAGGAGCCTGGCTCGTTGAAGGCGATGTGGCCATCAGAGCCGATACCTCCGATGAAGAGGTCGATACCTCCGAGGGACTGGATCATCTCTTCGTAAGCTTGGCACTCGGCCGTAGTGTCCTCAGCCAAGCCATTGAGGAGGTGTGTATTCTTGGGGTCGATGTCGATGTGGTCGAAGAAGTTGCTCTTCATAAAGTAGTGATAGCTCTCGGGATGTGAGGGCTCTAGACCGACATACTCGTCCATATTGACTGTAATTACGTTCTTGAAGCTGACACGACCAGCCTGGCAGGCTTTGGCCAGCTCTTGATACATACCAATAGGGGTAGAGCCTGTGGGCAGACCGATCACAAAGGGGCGGTCAGCTGTGGGTGCAAACTCATTGATGCGTTTGATCACATGCTCTGCTGCCCATGTAGACATGGCAGCATAATCTTGCTCGATAACAAGTCTCATAGATTATTTGTTGGTTGTTGGTATTTAGGTATTAACGGTAAAGCTCTAGTAGTCTCTGAGCAATAGCCGCACCTAGCTCGCGACCCTGAGCGAGTTGCTCTGGGGTGGCAGCTCCCTTGATCTCTACGGGATCGGTCACCTGCTCGAAGGCTAGCTTCTCCAGGATCTCGGGCATAATCTTGATGGACTGCCCAGCCCAAGTACAGCTACCAAAGTAGCCGATGAGGTGATGCTTGACCTCGCGGAGGGCAACCTTATTGAGGATGTCACGCATAGGTGAGAAAAGGCTATTGCAATAGGTCGGAGCGCCGACGATGAGGGCGCGATACTTGAAGATGTCACGGAGCATGTGCGAGGGATCGGCCGTGCTGACGTTGTGCACGACGATATCCTTGATGCCACTCTGCGCTAGTCCCTGAGCGACTGCCTCGGCCATCTGCTCGGTGTGGCCATACATACTGCCGTAGAGGATGACCGCACCGCAGCTTGTGTCGTACTTGCTGAGCTGATCGTAGATGGCGAGTGCCTGGGGGAAGCCGTGCTCCGTCCATACGGGACCATGGGTCGGACAGATGTACTGTGGCGACAGACCTAGTGAGCTGTACTTCTCGAGAGCTTTCTGGACAAACATGCCGAACTTACCCACGATGCAGGCGTAGTAGCGGTACATCTCCTCGTAGTAAAGGTCGAGGTTCATATCTCGGTCTATGATAGCTCCATTGAGCGTGCCAAAGGTTCCGAAGGCGTCGGCCGTGAAGAGGACGTTGTTTGAGCTCTCGTAGGTAAACATGACCTCGGGCCAGTGAACCATCGGTGCCATGACGAACTGGAAGGAGAAGTCGCCCACCTCTAGGGGCTCTTTCTCCGAAACGACTACGCGCTGCTCTTGAGGGATTGGCGCAAAGTAAGAGTCGAGCATGCCGAAGGTCTTGCTATTGCCCACCACCTTCATCTCAGGATAGAGGGTGCGTAGGAGACCGATAGACCCACTGTGGTCGGGCTCCATGTGGTTCACGATGAGGTAGTCGATGGGACGGTCGCCGATGATCGCTTTGATCTCGCTAAGATGCTTCTCAGCGGTGGCTATCTCGACACCATCGATGAGCACGACCTGCTCACCCACGAGCAGATAAGAGTTGTAGCTGACGCCATAGGGTAGTGACCAGGAGCCCTCGAAGAGTTGCTTCGTGCGGTCATTGACTCCGATATAGTATATTGAATCGGTGATTTGATTACGATACTCCATAATAGAATGGTTGCTTTATAGTAGTGAATAGATTTAGTGCTTGTTTTGGTGAGCGGCTTGCTCCTTGCGCTTTGTTTCCTCTGCGAGTAGACGCTCGACCTCTGCCTGAGGCTCTGGGTGGCGCAGGGCGTAGATGATCATGCCGACTCCGATGATGATAAAGGGGATGCTGAGGAGCTGCCCCTGATTGAGTCCGATGGCATCGACCAGCTTGTGCTCCCACGGCTCCTGGACGAACTTGACCGTCTCGATGAGCAGACGTGCTACGAAGGTGAGCGTGAGAAGCGTCCCGACGATGAGTCCCTGGTATTTATAGCCTGCATTGCGACGCCAGTAGAGCCACATGCAGATGGCGAAGACGAGCAGATAGGCGAGCGCCTCGTAGATGGCTGTCGGGTGGCAAGGCATGCCACCAGCCAAGGTCTGCCACTCGGCAGAGCGTACGAAGCGAAAGCCCCAGGCGACATCGGTGGGGTAGCCGAAGATCTCGCTATTCATCAGGTTGCCGAGACGTATCATCGCTGACACGAGACCAACGGGTACACAGAGGCGATCCATGCCCCAGAGGATTGGCTTGTGCGACACTTTGCGTGCGTAGATCCACATAGCGATGATGAGACCGATCACGCCTCCGTGGCTCGCTAGTCCGCCCTCCCACGTCTTCAGGATTTCAACGGGATTGGCGAGGTAGTATAGGGGATCGTAAAAGAGACAGTGCCCTAGTCGAGCACCTACGATCGTACCGATGGCTACGTACCAAAAGAGCTTGTCAAACCATGGTTCGGGCAAGCCTTCTTTCCGCCAGATGCGATGCACGATCCACGGACCGAAGACGAAGAGCCCCACGGCAAAGAGTATGGCGTACCAGCGCAACTCAAAGGTGCCGATGGTAAAGATGGCGGGGCTGACGTCCCACGTGATGGATAGTAGGGGTAGTGAGCTAGGCATGTTGTTAGAGATTAGAGGTTAGACTAGATGAGCGATCCAGTCAGAGCGGTCGCCTGCGAGGAGGTCTATGACTGGCACCTCGGGGAGCGTGTAGGCTCCTGGGGTGAGGCGCTGCGTAGCACGAGCCGAGGCGACCATCATCTGGGCGGTCAGAGCGGGGTTGTTGATCTGCATCTCGAAGGTGAGACGCTGGTTGTGCGTTACACCTGAGACCCCTTTGCGCATCATATGCACGCCATGGCCTACGTCCTCTAGAGCTGCGACAGATGGAACGAAAGTAACGATCGTCTCGTCATGAGCGAAGTAATCATCAGCGAGGATAGCTTGGCGTACCTGCTCTTCATTGGCTCCAGCCTCTAGCTCTACATAGACTTGTCTGCGGTGCTGTCCATAGCCTATGGGCAGGGTCATGGAGAGCGCATCACGTACACCAGCTATGGCACGTGCCGCTACGGAGTGTCCCATGCTCATGCCTGGCCCGAAGTCTGTGTAGGTGATTCCCTCGGGAGCCATCGCCTGCATCAAGGTACGGACGATCGAGTCGCTTCCGGGATCCCAGCCAGCGCTGATGATGGAGACTGCTTGGTGCTCCTGAGCTACCGCCATCAAGTCGTGGCGTAGCGTAGCTATCTGGGTATGGATGTCGAAGCTATCCACGGTGCAAAGGCCTTGAGCGAGGTAACGCTTGGCGTAGTCAGGCACGGAGCGTGTCGGTACAGCTAAGATGGCGACATCTGCCTTGGGCAGGGCTTCATCCTCTCCGTACACGGCAATGCCATGAGCGGTCAATACTTGACTTTGAGGATCATTCTTGGAGCGACGGACTACACCGACCAGCTCCATGTCGGGAGCGGTGCGTACGGTGGTTACGACCTGCTTGCCTACGTGTCCGTAGCCTACGACGAGTACTTTTATCTTCTGGTTCATTTGAGATCTGCTATAGAATAGGTTGTTGCTTACAAGCGGTAACGGCTCGCGCCATCGAAGCTGCCCGACTCAAAGCCAGAGCGAAAGGCTTGCATGCGCTGTGCTGAGGTACCGTGTGTGAATGAGTCTGGAACGGCGTAGCCCTGCGCCTCTTTTTGCAAAGTATCATCGCCGATAGCGTTGGCGGCTGTGAGCGCATCCTCAAGGTCTCCGGACTCGATGAGTATGATGCCGAGCCGCTGTGCGTGGTAAGCCCACACGCCAGCAAGGTAGTCGGCTTGCAGTTCTAGCTGTACACTGGCGCGGTTGTACGCTTCCTGCGAGACACGCCCTTGCTGCTGGTGTAGCTTGTCGGAGATACCGAGGAGATTCTGCACGTGATGCCCTACCTCGTGAGCCGTGACGTAAGCCATGGCTAGGCCTCCCGGTGCTTTGAAGCGAGAGGCGAGTAGATTGAAGAAGTCTAAGTCAATGTAGACTGTCTGGTCGGCCGGACAGTAGAAGGGCCCTACCTCGCTGGTGGCTCCTCCGCAACGGCTCTGCACCTGATCGGTGAAGGTCACCAGTGTCGGTGCCGCATAGGAGCGTTGTAATTCGGAATTGAAGAGGTCTGTCCACACGTCGTTGCAACTGTTGAAAACGCGTAGCGTGAAGACCTTGAACTCTTCGTTTTCGTTGACGCGCGAAGGGTCTACCTGCTCCGTTTGTGAGCCAGGCAAGACATTGTTTGCCACCTGCATCAGTCCCGATAGGTCTACGCCGAAGAAGAGACTGGCGAGGACGATGACGATACCGCCGATGCCACCTCCGAGGGCTAGCCCTCTGCCAGAGATGCGTCCGCGTCTATCTTGGTAGTTTGCCGAACTGTCGTTGGGTCGAAGCCATTTCATAAGGAGTCGTCGTTAGGTAGGTGGTACATAAGGTGCGTGAAGTGCTTGCGAAAGAGCCCCTCCAGCTGATGCTTGACTAGCGGAAAGTAAACCTTTCCACGACCTATCTCTTGCTCCATCGAGGTGACTCCCTTGTCGGTAAAGCCACACGGGTTGATGAGCTGGAAGTAGCTTAGGTCGGTATTGACATTGAGCGCGAAGCCGTGCATCGTCACATAGCGAGAGGTATGCACGCCGATAGCGCAGATCTTACGAGCTTGCGGTGTGTGCGCATCGATCCAGACGCCCGTAGCGCCCTCGAGACGCTCCGCACGAATGCCGTATAGGTAGAGGAGATCGATGATGCACTGCTCCATCGTGTGGATGTACTCCTTGATTCCTACGCCGTAATGCTCTAGGTCAAAGATCGGGTAGCCCGTGATCTGCCCAGGACCATGGTAAGTAATGTCGCCACCACGCTCTATCTGGACAAGCTGAATGCCTTTAGCGTTGAGCAAAGCCTCCGAGACGAGCAGATTCGTCTGCTTGCCATGCTTGCCAATGGTCAGCACCGGCTCATGCTCGCAAAAGAGTAGCACGTCCTCTGGCACCGTCCGATGCGCTACCTTGGCATCGATACGCTCGTGCCAAAGCTTCTGTTGCATCTCCAAAGCCTCTTGGTAATCAATCCTACCACAATCCCGATAGGTAAAAGGCTCGGCGCCACTCCGCACTAGCTTGTCTGGCGTGGGTTGCGGGATATAACCCGCCCCCTCGGTGTAGCGAAGGGTCAATCCGTCGTAGCCCACGTACACCCCCTCGGGCAGTCGCTCCTGTAGTTCCGCCGTAGGTGGCGCATGGTGCGAAAGGTGAATGATGTAGCTGCGCTGTGGCTGAACCCGTGCGGTCAGCTCAATAGCCTCCTCGATCGTTTGGTGCGTCGGGTGAGGCTTGGTGTAGCGCAGCCCATTGACAAAGAGTAGCTCTACGCCTCGGAGCTTCTCTAGCTCCTCTGGGGCGATGCTTTTGAGGTCGGTTAGGAAGCCAAAGCTCCCGATGCGATAGCCTAGTATCGGCTGCTTGCCGTGCATCACCCGTATCGGCTCTATCGTCAGGTCGTACAGTGTAAACGGCTCTAGCGACGAGATGGAGTGCAGCGTCAAGTGTGGCGTGCCGGGATAGCGATGCGGTCCGAAGTAGTAGTGCAGTCGAGCCTTGATAGCCTCCAGCACGTTAGGCTCTGCGTAGATGGGTAGCTCCGTGCGCCACGAGATGGTACGCAGGTCGTCTAGTCCTCCGATATGGTCGTAGTGCTGGTGCGTTAGGATGATCGCATCTAGATGATCAATGCCCGCTAGGAGCGCTTGCTGCCTGAAGTCTGCGCTACAGTCTATTAGTATTCGCCGACCCGAAGGTGAGACCACTAGAGCCGATGTGCGGGTGCGCAGGTCACGTTGGTCTAGGCTTAGACAGGTGCGACAGTAGCAACCCACCTCAGGTACGCCTGTGCTGGTACCTGAGCCTAGTAGCTCGACGATCTGTGGCGAGGGATGACTGTGGCGAGAGGGCATAGGCGTCAGTCTATATAGCGCACCTCGGGGTGTAGTGCGATGCCAAACTTACGGCTCACCTCCTGCTGCACGTGCTCTGCCAGTGCGACCACCTCTTGACCGGTCGCT
>CAMPUN010000071.1 GCA_946997275.1 uncultured Porphyromonas sp. | reverse complement strand
AGCAGTCTCGATATGGGAGGTGAGCTGCTGGAGTGCTTTCTTGAGCGTGATGGGGAGGGCTAGCCACTCGCTCTCATCGTGTAGCGGTACCCACGTACCGCCATCGTGTAGCTGTGGGGTGCTACTGTTAGGGAGTATGGTGTAGTAGCAGTCGATGTAGAGCTGTCGGTGCGTGAGCCGATGCTTATATCGTCTGAAGGGGCGTAGCTGGCAATGCGCTAGTGCTGCAGGTTGCTCAGGAAGAGGCTGTAGGAGTAGCTCCTCTTGCGGAGCTGCGGGCTGGTCGTATAGTAGTGTGGGCTGGTAGAGCTTGGCCCATATGTCGCCCGTGGGACGCTGGTAAAGTATCGTCTGCCACTGGTGGTCTAGGCCTTTCTTGAGTACAAAGAGATAGCCTAAGTGTCGGGGCTGGACGGAGAGCTTGAGCGCTTTGCGTGGTAAGCTGGTTCGCTCGGGGCTATCGGCAGAGGGGCATTCGCAGCGGACGGGACAGCGGGTGCAGTCGCATAGCTGAGGGGTGCAGATGAGTGCGCCTAGCTCGATCATCGCTTGGTTGTGTAGTCCTGGATGCGGAGCTTTTTCGACAAGTTGTCTGGCTAGGGCGGTGTAGTACTTCTTTCCCTGGGTGGTGTCTATCGGTTCCTCAGAGGCATAGAGCCGACTCAGTACGCGAAGCACATTGCCATCGACGGCGGGGTATGGTTGATCATAGGCAAAGGAGAGGACGGCTCCAGCCGTGTAGTCGCCAATGCCAGGGAGGGCGCGGACTGACTGGTAGTCTGCGGGAAAGGTGCCACCCAACTCATGGACGATGATCTGAGCTGTACGATGTAAGTTGCGAGCACGGCTGTAGTAGCCCAGTCCCTCCCAGAGCTTGAGCACCTCATCAAGCGGTGCTGCAGCAAGGTCTGAGACGGTGGGGTAGTGCTCGACAAATCGTAAGTAGTAGCTCGTCCCCTGATCTATCCGTGTCTGCTGTAGGATCACCTCACTGAGCCATATACGATAGGGGTCGTCTATATCTCGCCAGGGAAGCTTACGATGATTCTGTTGGTACCAGCTGTGTAGCTTGGTGAGCAGTGTACTCAAGTGTGGAGCTTCTTTAGATAGAGAGCATGTGTAGCAACTCAATGAGGTCTGGGTCGATACGCTTTTGCTTTTTGGTAGCCTTGACAAAAGGTACGTAGACGATCTCATCGTTGTCATACCCAATCATCACATTGCGCTGCTCATCGAGGAGAGCCTGCACAGCGGCTGCACCCATTCGACTACCCATAATGCGGTCGGTAGCGCACGGTATACCACCTCTCTGTAGATGCCCTAGGATGGTGACACGGATGTCAAACTTGGGGTAGCGACGCTTGAAGTCATCTGCGATGAAGAGTGTCTGCCCCTCGCGCTCACCACTCTCGGTGACGAGGATGATGCTACTGCTCTTGGTCTTGCGAAAGCCACTCTCGATCATCTTCTTGAGCGACTCGGTACTGGTGGGGTCTTCGGGGATGAGAGCACCCTCTGAGCCAGTAGCGATAGCGCCATTGAGGGCGAGGAAGCCAGACTCACGTCCCATCACCTCGACGAAGAAGATGCGCTCATGGCTTGAGGCGGTGTCTCGCAGCTTGTCAACAGCATCCATAATGGTATTGAGAGCTGTCGTATAACCTATCGTAAGGTCGGTGCCAGCGAGGTCGTTGTCGATGGTGGCTGGGATACCTACGATGGGCAGGTTGTGCTCATTGGCGAGTAGGCGTGCTCCAGTGAGAGAGCCGTCACCACCAATGACGACGAGCCCATCTATTTCATTTTCCTGAATGACTTCGTAGGCGCGAGCACGCCCTTCGGGAGTCTCGAACTCATGGCTTCGGGCTGTCTTGAGGATCGTGCCTCCACGCTGTATGATGTTGCTTACGTTCTCGACGGTAAGCTCTATGACATTGTTTTCGATAAGTCCTGTATAGCCTTTTATGATGCCACATACAGAGATACCGTGGTATAGTGATGCTCTGGCGACGGCACGTATAGCGGCATTCATGCCTGGGGCATCACCGCCCGATGTGAGTACGCCAATTCGTTTGATGCGATTCATGCTTGGAGTGTTAGTTAGATAGTTATCTATGCTACAAAGGTAGCACTTTTACCTCAAGTGTGGAGCTAGAGCGATGCGAGCAGACCATTGTCCGCAAAGCTCAGGTAGTGGGAGCGCTCGCCGTCAGAGGTTACGGAGGCGTGGTAACGACCGAGGATGAGGTGGTCGTTGAGACGTATATTGCATACGGAGGCTACCTGCTTGACCCGCTTGGTGAGGTCCATATCCTCGGCACTGGGCTGTAGGTGACCCGTGGGGTGATTGTGCGCAAGGATGATCGCCGAGGCGTAGAGCGTGATAGCGGGAGCCAAGATAAGTCGCAGATCGGCTACAGCGTGGCTGACTCCTCCTGAGGAGACCAATTCGTCCTTGATGACCCGTCCTGAGGCGTCTAGGTAAAGGCATCTTAGCTCCTCATGGTCTAAGCTCTCTAGATGACGTCTTAAGACGCGATAAGCGTCTAGGCTACAGGTGATCGGAGTGCGCCGAGGCGGTGGTGTATCTCGTAGTCTACGTCCCAGCTCGATGGCTGCGAGTATGGTGCAGGCGCGTGCATCACCTAGACCAGCAAATCGCTTTTTCTTCTCTCCTGGTTCGCAACCTGTGAGGTAGGCATGGTCTATCTCTAGGAGCTGACCTAAGTCGTTATCTAGACCGGTCATAATTTGCTTCGCTAGGTCTAGAGCTGAGTCCTTTTCCGTGCCAGAGTTGATGAAGATAGCCAGCAACTCAGCATCTGAGAGGTGCCGAGCGCCAAGTCTGAGGAGCTTTTCGCGAGGACGGTCCTCCTCGCTCCACTGCTTGATGGTGTTCTTAGTAGAGGCCTTGGCTAGTGGCTTGGCTGGCTGAAGGGGTGAGTCTGCTTTCATCTGGTGGTCTGTGGCTGGGTGAGTAAGTCTTGCTGGATACGCTCTAGGAGGGGTTCCCAGGGCGTGGACAGGTCAAGCGGAGCGAACTCGTGATGGCGTCGCTGCCAGGTAAGCTGCTTACGGGCAAAGTGGCGACTATTGCGCTGTATGAGACGTATCGCCTCTGCTAGATCGTACTGCCCATCGAAATGTGCAAAGAGCTCTTTGTATCCTACCGTATTGAGCGCATTGAGTTGACGGTGAGGGTAGAGCGCCTTAGCTTCCTCGACCAAGCCCTCCTCGATCATCATCTCCACGCGCTGGTTGATGCGTTGGTAGAGCTCCTCACGGGGACGAGTCAAGGCATAGGTGAGCAAACGGAAGGGACGGTCGGCATCTTCGCCTGAGTGGTAAGAGGAGAGTGGCGCTCCGCTGCTGAGGTACACCTCTAGCGCATGCATCACACGACGATGATTGCAATGATCTACCTTATTATAGTACAGCGGATCGACGAGCTGTAGCTCGGCAAGGATACCCGCCAGACCTTCTTTCTCATAACGCTCGTGAAGCTGCGCGCGTACCTCTAGATCAATAGGCGGAATGTCGTCTATGCCACTACAGATAGCGTCAATGTAGAGCATCGACCCACCGCAAAGGATGACGACGGGCTGCTCCCGAAAGAGTTGCTCTAGGAACTCCATCACCTCTAGCTCATAGCGCCCAGCACTATACGTCTCAGTGATCTCATGGGTCGCTACGAAGTAATGGGGAGCTAGTTGCCGCTCCTCTTCCGTAGGGGTGGCGGTGCCGATCGGCATGCCACGGTATATCTGCCGAGAGTCTGCCGAGAGGATAGGTAAAGGCTTGGCGGTGGAGCCTAGATGACGAGCCAGTGCTATAGCAAAGGAGGTCTTGCCTACGCCTGTAGCTCCTGTGAGTACGATCAGTGTAGGGGAGACCTCCTTCAGTTTGCCAGTGCAGCAGCTCATCGGAGAGGACGCTAGCTCTTACTCTTCATCTACGATGCTAAAGCCATCGCTAGAGAGCTCGTCAGCATTAAAGAGTTCCTCGCCAAAGGCTTCGTCCATCATCCCTAGGGGAGCATCGCTAGAGAGTGCGTCACCGCCTAGACTGCCGACAAACTCCTCGGGGTTCGTCTGCCGAGGTTTCTTACCCTCTAGAGAGATGATTTGGGGGCTGGACAGCGAGCCACTGTGTATCTTGACTAGCTGGAGGCGTAGATAGCGATCCTCAAAGAGGTCGAAGAGATAGCGCATCCGCGCTCCTGTCTCGTCCAGCAGATCCTCTAGGCGAGAGCTTTCGATATCATATTGGTTGCCTGCATCGGTCTCAAAGAAGTCGCTAGAGGCTACCTGTCCGATATTTTCCCAGCGATCATCGCAGAGATAGAACATACCGATCGATGCTGGGTCAAAGTCTAAGGTGTCTATTAGCAGATCCATGAGCTGAGCAAAGGTAGCGTCAGCCTGTATCTCAAAGTCTAGAGCGAAGGTCTCCTCAGCCTCGGAGGTTACGTGATAGTGATGTATCATAAATGGTTTTGTGCCGTGTGAACTAAATGAATATGCAGGGCTAACTCTTACGTACTAGGTTGAAAAATTCCTCACGAGTCTTCGACTCTTTGAAGGCTCCCGTGAAGTCGCTCGTCGTAGTGAGCGAGTTTTGCTTCTGTACGCCACGCATCTGCATACACATGTGCTGTGCCTCGATGACCACGATGACGCCTAGCGGTGAGAGCGCTTGCTGGATGCAATCTTTGATTTGTGTGGTCAGTCGCTCCTGCACCTGTAGACGACGGGCGAAGACATCGACGATGCGAGGTATCTTGCTGAGCCCCGTGATATACTTGTTGGGGATGTAGCCTACATGTACCTTGCCAAAGAAAGGAAGCATGTGATGCTCGCAGAGAGAGTAAAAGTCTATATCCCGTACGATGACCATCTGCTGGTAATCCTCTCTAAAAGTGGCAGCACGTAGGATCGCTAAGGGGTCCTCTTGGTAGCCCTTAGTGAGGAAGTGGAGTGCCTTGGAGACTCGCTCGGGAGTCTTGAGTAGCCCTTCACGGGAGGGGTCTTCGCCTAGCTCTGTAAGGAGTTCTTTGACGTGACCTTTCATCCGTTCTAGTTGTGGCTCAGGGAGAAAGTCGCTGACCACGTAGTTCTGATTCGTGTGTAATATCTGCTGGGGCTCTTCCATGTATGTAAGATGGTTTTCAGGAAAAAGAGTTTAATGACAAGTCGATGGGTAGTACAAATGTGAGTAAATCCTAGCGTATACGGACTTTCTCTCGCACGATGTAGGCTTCTCGCATGAGTCGTGGGTGGGAGGCTCGCAAGGCGTTGAGCTCCTGCTGAGCCTCTTGTCGCGAACCGTAGTCGCCGACCGATAGACGCCAGAAGGGCGCGCTATAAGTGACATAAGCAGAGAGCTCAGGCGCTGCACCCCTCACTTGGCTAGCTAAGCGGTAAGCCTCCTGCTTAGCGCCACGCATATTACTCGTGTAGACCTGTATGCGATACCCCGTGCGGACGCTTGCCCTAGCGGTATGAAAGGTCTTGCCTACGAGATTGCGCAACCAGTTAGGCTGCGTGATGGTCACGTTGCCTCCACTACTTTGTGTAGTTATCTGGGTGAATATGTCCTGCTCCTGCGTGCGCTCCTGAGCTGCAAGCGAGCCAGAGAGTACGGTCACACTCAAGAGTAGGACGAGTGAATGCCTGATAGACGCTAGAAGCCTCATTTATTTGCTGTGATAATGGGTAAGAATGTATCGGCCTTGAGAGCAGCTCCTCCGATGAGCCCGCCATCGACGTCGGGTTGTGAGAAGAGCGCCTCAGCATTTGAAGCCTTGCAGCTACCTCCGTAGAGGATCGTGGTAAGGTCTGCTAGCTTCTTGTCAAAGAGCGATGCCACCGTCTGGCGAATGTGCTGGTGCATCTCTTGTGCTTGCTCGGGCGTTGCTGTCAGGCCAGTGCCGATAGCCCATACAGGTTCGTAAGCCAAGACAATCTGCTCCATCTGCTCGTGTGAGAGATGTCCTAGGGAACCACGTAGCTGCTCATCGACTACCTCGAAGTAGCGGTTTGCCTCACGCTCTGCCTGCTGCTCGCCAACGCAGAAGATGACTTTGAGCCCATGAGCGAGAGCCTGATCAATCTTCTGGGCCAGTAGCTCGGCGCTTTCCTTGTGATAAGCACGACGCTCGCTATGCCCTATGATGACGTAGGTGCAGCCACAGGAGCGTATCATCTCAGCGGACACCTCGCCAGTGTAAGCACCAGCCTCGTGTGCTGAGCAGTCCTGTGCAGCATACTCTATGCCACTCTCTGCGAGCAGTCCCTTCATCGCTCCCAGGTGAATGTAGGGAGGAGCCAGGATTACCTTACAAGGATTGCTGAGCTTAGCCACCTGCTCTTTGATTTCTGTGATGAGTTGGAGCCCTGCGTCGAGGGTCATGTTCATCTTCCAGTTTCCAGCTACGATGAGTGTTCTCTTGTCCA
>CAMPUN010000070.1 GCA_946997275.1 uncultured Porphyromonas sp. | reverse complement strand
GCACTCATAGCGGTCAATATGTACGGTATGCCCTGCCCCGCAGTCGAGCTGGCGCACTTCTGCGAGCTTCACCAGATCCCGTGGATTGAGGACAATGCTCAGGGAATGGGAGGTGTAGTCGAGGAAGTTTCGGGGTGCTTAATTACTCCTATACCGCTAGGCACACGAGCTACGATCGGCACGACGAGCTTCTTTCCGACGAAGCCACTAGGCTGTATGGGCGACGGAGGCGCTGCTTTCGTACCGCATGACCAGCAACTGGCGGAGCGTTTGCGCCAACTGGCCAACCACGGACAGCGCACACGATACCAGTACGATCGGTGTGGCTACAACAGCCGTCTCGATGCGCTCCAAGCAGCCGTGCTACGGGTTAAGCTAGGTCACCTGAACGAGGCGAATCGACGACGTAGCTTGCTAGCCGATCGCTACGACGAGTTGCTGGCCGACCTCCCGATGGTGAAACGTCCGTGGCGTAGTGGGGACCGACCCGAAGCACTCTACCTCTACACAATCTGCGTACCCTCTGACAAGCGGGACGGACTACTCAACGAACTACGCACAGCGGGCATCGATGCACGGGTCTACTACCCGCAGATGCTTCACCAGATAGCGGCCTACAACGCCGGCTCCTCTGAGGCTTCCTGCCCCGTAGCGGAGGAGCTCCAGAAGACGATGCTCTCGCTACCGATAGCCCCAACGACCTTCTACTTGCAGGTTAGAGAGATCTGCGAGCGGATCAGACAGTTTCTACTATAAAAGCCTTTACCCCCACTATGACAGCGAATCACAGCGACCTAACAACCTTCGCTCCTAAGCCACTACACAGCCCGCTCCGCTGGGTCGTCGTGGGGTGCGGACACATTGGCCACCGACACATGGAGCATATCTCAAAGCATCCGCAGACGCAGTTGGTCGGGATGGTCGACGTGCTACCCGCTTCGGAGTGTGGCGCTGCGCAGTTTGCTGAGATTCCCTTTTACCAAAGCGTCGAGGAGCTGCTGGAGCGTGGAGGAGAGACCTTTGATGTCGCGTCGATCTGCGTTCCCAACGGGCTGCACTACCCAATTGCGCTAGAGCTGATCAAGGCTGGCAAGTCGCTCCTCATAGAGAAGCCCGCCGTGCTACACCCCGACGAGGGCGAGGAGCTGATCGCTCTGGCGAAGGCGCACGGCTGTCACCTATACAGTGTCTTACAAAACCGCTTTACGCCTGTCTCAGCGTGGCTTCACCAGATGATCGAGGAGAAGCGCCTCGGCAAGCTTTACCAGATCGAGCTGCAGTGTCTCTGGAATCGTGACGAGCGCTACTACCTGCCTCGTCGCTGGCATGGCGACCTCAAGCTAGATGGCGGGACGCTCTTCACGCAGTACTCACACTTCCTCGACCTACTGATCTGGTGCTTTGGCATGCCTGAGGTACAGGGCGGGAGCTTTTACAATTACAACCACCAGACGATGGTAGACTTTGAGGACTCGGGCGTGGTGCAGCTCACCTTCCCGCAAGATACGACGGGGTTGCTGACCTACTCGACAGCAGTCTACGGGACCAACTGCGGGGTGCGCCTCACGGTGCTAGGCGAGCGTGGGTGCATCGTCCTCGATGGTCCCTTCATGAACAAGCTAACGCACTGCGTCATCGACGGCTACGACCGCCCCGACCTAGGCGAGAGCGAGCCAGGCAATGCCTACGGAGCCTACAGTGGCTCAGCGCAAAACCATCACTTCGTCATCGACCACACAGCACGCGCTCTGCTGGGAGATCCGACTGCTCAGGCGGTGGAGATAGAGGATGCCCTGCGTGTCGTGCGCCTCATTCGCAATATCTACCAGCACAACCCTTACCTCTCCTAAGAAAGCCCTTCACGTTATGAACCAACTTCAGCATCGTACCCTACTTTATTGTCTCGCTGCGCTCCTTTTGCTGGGGAGCTTCGCCAGTTGCAAGAAGGCAGAGCGAGAGACGCACACGATTCATATCCTACATACGACCGATGTGCATGGCAACATACTGGGCTACGACTTTGTCCAGGACACTTGTATCCCTAGCGGACTGGCGCGGGTCTCTACTTATGTGGCGCAAGTGAGGAAAGAGCACCCGACGAGTACGCTGCTCTTCGACGGAGGAGATGTGCTACAGGGCAATGCTGCGGTCTACTACTCCAACTTCGTTGACACGCTACGCACGCACTTCGTCTCAGACGCTATGACACTGCTGGGCTACGACGCGGCCGTCGTGGGGAATCATGACCTAGAGGCTACGCCGAGCGTCTACAAACGCTGGCAACGCGACATGGCGACGCCACTGCTGGCTGCCAATATCATACACAGCGATGGTCCACTCGCGGGCAAGCCTTACTACTCGCCCTATAGCGTCCACACGGTTGACGGGGTGAAGGTAGCGGTGCTCGGACTGATCACTCCCGCTGTGCCTCAGTGGATCCCGCAGGCCTCTTACGAAGGGATGACCTTTGCCGACCCGATCGCCACGGCTCACAAGTGGATTCCTACGATTCAAGAGCATGTCCACCCGGACCTCCTCATAGTCTTGATGCACTCAGGACTGGGCGATGAAGAGGGCGGTGAGAACTTTGCCATGCAGTTGGCAAACAGAGTCTCTGGCATCGACCTGATCCTCTACGGACACGACCACCAGGCTAATCAGACGACGGTGCGAAGTCCTTCGGGCTCTCCAGTCCTGCTGATCAATCCGGGGAGCCATGCGACAAATGTGGCGGACGTGACCGCCACCATCACCAAGCAGGGCGACAAAGTGGTCGACAAGAAGTTCCAAGGGGAGATCGTCCCGATGGCTTCTGTACCCGTAGACTCCGCTTTCGTCAGTTATTTCTCAGACTTTGCGGACACGGTGCGTAGCTTTATCGCTGAGCCTATCACACAGCTCACGGAGCCACTCATCGGGGTGGACGCACTCTTTGGACCTTCGGCCTATATCTCCCTACTTCATCAGTTACAGCTCGATCTGAGCGAGGCAGACATCTCGTTCTCCGCACCGCATCGCCTCTCCTTGGCACAGCGCGCTGACACGCTGCGGGTACGAAACTTCTTCGACATCTATCCTTACGAAAACTATCTCTACAAACTGCGTCTCTCAGGGCAAGAGATACACGACTACCTAGAGTACTCCTACGGCTTATGGTGTGGCCCCGAGGCTAGCTCTGGGGAGCATCTGCTCTATCTGAAGGATCAAACTGACGAGCAACGCTTCCCGACGGTCAATCCGACCTTCAACTTCAGCGCAGCCGCTGGCATCGACTACACGGTGGATCTGCGCAAACCGCAAGGCGAGCGAGTGACCATCGAGCAGCTGTCTGACGGACGGCCCTTCTCGGTCGACAGCGTCTACACCGTGGCGGTCAACTCCTACCGTGCTATCGGTGGCGGTGGGCATCTGACACAAGGGGCTGGTCTTTCGCCCGACGAGCTACACCAGCGCGTCGTCTGGATCTCGCCTCACGACCTGCGCTATCACCTCATTGAGTGGGCAAAGGCGCACCAACCGCTCACGCCGCCCCGCTACAGCAACTGGTCCTTCATACCTAAAGAGCAAGCTGAAGCAGCCGTCGCACGGGATCGCCACATCATTGAGGAGAGCCTTAATAAGTAACGACGGCTCGACCCAATGCCCCTGCCTAAACCTCAACTAGACCATGACTTGGGTTGACCTCCTGCTCTTACTGATCCTAGCTTGTGGCATCACCACCTTCGGCCGTAGGCGACTGCGCAAGCACAATCCCGTCTACAAAGGCGTAGAGCGTGACTTCGCCTCGCATTGCGCGCTCAGCATCGAGGAGTCACCGCTCCTGCAGCTTGGCTCAGCGCCCGACGGCGCCACGCCTCGCTACCTTGTGGTAGACACCGAGACCGTCTGCTATCTGCACGACACGCTTGACAAGACACAGCTCACCTCCATCAACACGCCACTCCTGGCGAGCCTCTCGTGGCTTCTGCTAGACGACGAGCTACGAGTCGTCCGCAGCGAAGACCACCTCCTGCTCAGTGGCGTGCCGATTACAAGCGAAGCGACCGACTACCATCAGCTAACTACCGAGTTTGTCGCTGGGCATGGCGAAGCGCCCCAAGCGGTGCTAGAGCTCTTCCTCAGAGACCTCGAAAGTGTACAGATGCTCGTGGGGCATAGCCTCGCTTTCCACCTAGCCGTCCTAGCGCACGACCTGCAGCACTACCAGCTGCCCAGTGATAGCCTCTGGTCCCGGCGACAGTTCTGCACCATGCGCCAAGGCATCAACTACCTCATCTCGCATTACCAGGCCGACCCCCTACAGGCACGCATCAGCCTAGAGTCGCTCTATAGCAAACTCCTGTGGGGTCGTGAAGAGCTGGAGATCATCTACCAGCTCAAGTCTCGCCACGACGTCGTCCTCGCCACGCACTGCTTCATCAAGCTCTACAGAGATCAGCCGACTGCCGACTCGTGACCATGTAGCAGGTGAACGAGCGTGATCACAACGCCCATCACGATGAAGAGCAGTGAGATGCCCACGCTCAGCCACTTGCGCCACCGCTGCATATCTCCAGCGAAACGCGCTAAGCGACTCAACCCCATCCGTATTAAGCCATAGACCGGATAAGCGACACTAGCCGTCAGGATCGCAAAGAGCCCTAGGTAGAGCAACCCCACAGCGCCCTCCGCCTGAGCCGTCATAGGCACCAGCATACCGAAGTAGATCAGCCCCGTAGCAGGGCAGAAGAAGAGAGCCGAGCTAAAGCCCAGCCACAGGGCTCGCCAGCTCCACGCGCCTTGTCGCTCTAACGATTGCTCATGCCCCTCCACTTGATGCGTCGGCTCCTCGTGATGATGATCATGATGGTCGTGATGACCGAACAGCCAGAGCAGTACTCCCAGTAGGATAATCAGAGGTCCCAGCCAATGCTCCAAGCCGTACAGGATCTGCTCCTGTAGTTGGAGCGTCTGAATGCTCGTCCGCAAGAACCACGCCGAGAGCAATCCCAGTGAAAAGTAGAGCGACGTCCGCCCCAGCGCATAGAGCGTCGTGAGCCACCACCCCCGCCGTCTATTCGTCTGCCGTCCCGTCAGGAAGAGCAGCGAAGAGACAACCGTCGCCAGTGGACAGGGGTTGATCGCCACCAGAAGAGCCATCACCACCACCGCCACAAAGGGTGTCGAACTGGTAACCAGCGCTAAGAGATCAGCCTGCATAACGAATCTGTTACCGCACTACTATCTTGCCCGAAGTGTAGGCAGGCACCGAGTCTCCCTGCGTCATCCGCAAGCGGTAGATGTAAAGCCCTGGCAACAAGGCACCGCCCGACTGTAGCTTAGGCTCCCACCGTATCAGAGCCGGCGTATCGTGCCCAGAGCGAGCCACCATCTGTGGCGAGAGCGCAACCAGCGCACCACGGTAGTCGTACAGCTCGATAGTCACATCGACCTCCACGCCTGGCGCATTGTTGTACACCTCCACGATCAGCGGATCATCAGCCGTCAGGACTCCTGGACGAGCACGGCTCTCGACCACCGTCGGTGCTTGACCAGCACGCACCCGGAAGGCAAAGCTACGCTCCGTCACATTGTTGCACACGTCCCACACGGTAAAAGTCGCCGTATGGTCGCCATCGGGCAACTCAGGGAGCAGATATATAACCCGCCCCACGCCCGCCTCCATCTCCGAGGCGGTGTAGCTACTATTGAGGTTAAAGGTCAAGTCCTCGCGCCCATCCACTACCAGCGTCATGTTGTGCCCCACGCCCGTTCCCGAAAGGTTGATCCCCGAGGCATCAGCCAGCGTGGCAACGAAGAGCGGCGTCGAGCCGATCGGATTCTCCATCGAGAAGTTTGGATGACCTAGGTATAGCTCCCGTATCTCAGGCGGGACCGTGTCGACCACACTGTGCTCCCCCGCTCCAGGCTTGACACAGATCGCATGGCTCACGCCCATCGCTTCGTATGGCTCGCTACCCTTCGCATCGCTGTAAGCATAGAGATTGATCTTACCATTGCCCCCGCTATAAGGGAGATCCTTAGGCACTACGAAAGAGAAGTCAAAGTGTCCCTCCTTCACCTCAGCGACACCCGCATAGAGCATCCCCGGGTAGTCCTCAAAAGAGGTAATCTTCTCAGGATCCTTGTCAGGTGCATTGTCTATGTGCGTCTTGACCGGAGCCTTAGCATCAAAGACCGTCACAAAGAGCCGGCCCGTGAAGTCACCCTGCACGACCCCCTGACTGCTCGCCACGTAGCCCCGTACCTGTACACTATCCATCGCATGGAGCGGTACCGCTTCCCCCTCCGAAAGCTTGTCAAGCGAGACTCCCGCCAGCTCCGTGATGACCGTCTCGTAGGCTGGCATACGAAGGCGCAGAGCCGGATCGCCAAGCAGGAAGAAGTTCAACTTATTCGTTGTATCGGACCTTATCAGCTCGTTTTTCGCATCACGCATCACGATCCCCATGGGACGTAGGAAGC
>CAMPUN010000069.1 GCA_946997275.1 uncultured Porphyromonas sp. | reverse complement strand
ATGGGGCTAGAGCCTGAGACCACTTATGAGGTCTATGGACTCCTCCACGGTACGCTCAATAATAAGGATGCCGAGCCTGAGCTCCTCTTTACCTTTACTACCAGCTATATGCCTACGCGAGTGGCTACCTTTGAGAAAGACAACCGCACCATAGAGGGTGATGTCGTCTACTCAGGGACCAATAGCTTCGTAGGAGTCAAGGTCGTCGAGGACTTCACCCGCTCACTCAATCAGATTGCTGAGATGGCGGGCGACAAGGTGACTATCACCGTGACCAACTCTAAGGGCAAGATACCACAACGAGGCTTCTCGCTCATGGCTGATCGCACCGTCTATATGCGCATCGATGGTGGTACACGTATCACACTCCCCGCTACTGAGCAGGAGTGGGCATACGTAGACCTCGCTCAGAGAGGCGACATCCGTGAGGTGACCCTCGAGAGCCGTGGTAAGCTATGGATCGATGACTACAACGGCGACGCCCTCGCCATGCAGCTCGCTATCGCTCCCGTAAGCATCAATCTCGGGCAGCAGGCTCAGCTGACGGCTGAGGTGATCCGTGGTGTGGCACCTTATAGCTACGAGTGGTCACAGGGCGACTCGCTACAGACTGTCTCCGTAGCTCCTACGCAGACGACACGCTACAGTGTCACTGTGACGGACGCTGCTGGTAGCCAAGTTACTGAGAGCGTCTATGTCTACGTCAATGGACTACACGGCGAGGCGATGGTGGCAACCTTTGAGGAGGAGCCACTCGCTAGCGAAGAGCCTTACAGTCAGAAGGCTCCCTTCGGTAGTGGCTCGTTTGCTTTCTCAAACAACTACAATGCTGAGTGGAAGAGCTGGAGCGGCTTTGCCCTAGCAGCTAGTGCTGATACGACCTACACGGGCGACTTGACACAACAGTATAACAACGTCGTCGGTGGTGGTCAGGAGCTGGAGGGTCACTCCAAGCAGTATGCCGTGGCTTACTGCCCAGGTGACAATCCTGAATGGGGTACTTACAACCCCGTTGTCACGGTTATGCCTAGTAACGACCGCAAGGCTCAGCTCGAGGGTGTCTATCTGACGAACACGGCCTGGGTCAAGAGCTTTGCTACCAAGGGCGACAAGAACTTCGGTCGTCCCGCCTTTGAGGAGGGTAGCTTCTTTATCGTGACCATCACGGCTGACAATGGTAAGAAGGTCGAGGTACCACTCATCGACTATCGCAATAAGAAGCGCGAAGTGGTCAACGACTGGAAGTGGGTCGACCTCTCCTCTCTCGGCGAGGTCAAGACGCTCAAGTTCTCCATCTTGTCGAGCGACAGCTATGCGCCTAGCTACTTTGCAATGGACAACCTGCACATCAAGCAGGATGCCTCTGCAAAGCCCGCCAAGGAGCAGATAGTGCTCGAGGTGATGGCAACGACCGAGACCACAGCGCAGGTACGCTGGCAGGCACTCCCCACGCAGGTGAGCTACACCGTAAGCTATCGTCCTGCAGGTGCTGACGCTAGTGCGACGCAGACGATGCGTCTCGATCCTACGCAGCAACTCCGCTCGCTAGAGCTTCGTGACGGCTACGTCTACACCACCCTCGAGGGGCTACAGATGGGTACACGCTATGAGGTCACCGTCGAGGCGACCATCATGCCCGCTCTGCAGACGGTCGCTCAGGGTAAGACCACCTTCACGACTCAGGCTATCGATGGTAAGCTAGATGCTAAGCTCGTCGCAGGCTCACTGCAGGCTCAGAGCTTCGCTATCTCTTTTGCTACGATTGCCAAGGCTGAGAGCTATATGGTCGAGCTGGCTAAGGTGGACAAGGAGGGTAATACTAAGGCTGTCGATATCATCAGCATCGCTGCTGACGGCTCGCCGCTAGGCGAACTCTCTCCACTCCAGGCTCCGCCTACGCTACAGGATGGTCGCATCACGCTACCGTTCGCCAATCTTAGCGAGCAGACCGCTTACCGTGTGACCATCACAGCGCGTCAGAGCGAGACGAGACTCTGCTCTGAGCAGCTCATCATCGTCACCCCACAGGCTACGGCTATCGACGCCATCGACGGCGAGACCGCACGTGTCATAGCTACACCTGAAGGTATCCTCGTGATGGGTCTACAGGGTGAGACCGTCGAGCTCTACACAGCTAGCGGGGCTCAGATAGGTCGCTACCAGATCACCGAGCCTGAGCAGATTATCGCTGAGCAGCTCCAGTCTGGTATCTACATCGTCGCAGCCCACAAGGCAGGCGCGGTACGTACCTTCCGACTGATCCTCTAGCAATAAGCTATACACGGAGCTTTAGCTTCACACGCTTCGTAGCCCCACTCGGTCCTCGTGCCGGGTGGGGCTACTGCTTTGTGCGGGGGCTCTTCCACCAGCCCCAAAATCACTCCACAAGCGACAAAAAGGGATGCTTTCCAAAGTCATTCCTCCGTAGGAAACTTATCTTTTCTCCGTTGAAAACGTCCATTGTCCACGGAGGAGTGGGAAAATTCTTCGGAACTTTGATTTCATTCTTCCGAAGTTTCATTTCATTCTTCCGAAGTTTCATTTCATTCTTCCGAAGTTTCATTTCCCGGTTCCGTGGGGAAAGTTCGTTTTCCACCGAGCTATTGGGAATTTCCTCGGTATGCGCTACTCTGTATCGCTTATTTTGCTAACTTTGCTCCTACTGCGAGAGGTGAGCTAGTGCAAGCCATTTTCGGTATATGGTGCGCCTTCTGACCACTCGCTACAAATCCACAACAAATCTAACGACACAATAGAACTATGGCAACTTTATCACCCGAACTTATACAGCAAGCACAGGAGCGTGCCAAGCAGTGGCTCGCTCCCGCTTTCGACAGTGAGACACGTCAGCAAGTAGAGGCTCTCCTTGCGTCTGAGGACAAGACACCTCTCGTGGAGGCTTTCTACCAAGTACTAGAGTTTGGCACGGGCGGCCTACGAGGCATCATGGGCGCTGGTACCAACCGCATGAATAAATACACCGTCGGCATGGCTACGCAGGGCTTGGCGAACTACCTCCTGCAGTGCTTCGCTGGCGAAGAGATCTCCGTAGCTATCGGCTACGATGGGCGCAACAACAGCCCCTTCTTCGCTCAGACAACGGCCGACGTGCTCACGGCAAACGGCATCAAGGTCTACCTCTACGATGCGCTGCGCCCTACCCCGATGGTATCCTATGCGATCCGTCAGCTGGGCTGCAAGAGTGGCGTCATGGTGACTGCCTCGCACAATCCCAAGGAGTACAACGGCTACAAGGTCTTCTGGAGCGACGGTGCTCAGATTATCGCCCCGCACGACAAGGCTATCGTCAATGAGGTGAAGAGCATCACAGACATTGATCAAGTGAAGTGGCAGGGCAATCCAGCACTCGTCGAGATGATCGGTGCCGAGATGGACGACCGCTTCATCCACGACGTCTGTACCCTATCGCTCTCACCTGAGTCGGTAGAGCGTCATCGTGATATGGGGATCGTCTATACACCTATTCATGGTACTGGCGTACGCATCGTACCTCGTGCGCTAGAAGCTTTTGGCTTCAAGAACATCATCCATGTGCCAGAGCAAGATGTGATCGATGGCAACTTCCCCACGGTCGTCTCACCGAATCCCGAGGAGCCGGCAGCTATGAAGCTGGCGATAGAGCGTGCCGAGGCTACGGGCGCTGACCTAGTCCTAGCAAGTGACCCCGACGGCGATCGCATCGGTGTCGCTGTACGCAACGAGCAGGGCGAGCTACACCTGATCAATGGTAATCAGATCTGCGCGCTCCTGACCTACTACACGATAGCCCGCCGCAAGGAGCTGGGCGACCTGCGTCCCGATGACTTTGTGGTCAAGACGATTGTGACCACGGAGCTGATTCCCGCCATTGCCAAGGACTACGGCGTAGAGTGCATGGACTGCTACACGGGCTTTAAGTGGATCGCCAACGAGATCCGCGAGCAGGAGGGCAAGCGCCGCTACATAGGTGGTGGCGAGGAGAGCTACGGCTACCTCTGGGAGACTTTCGTACGAGACAAGAGTTCGGTGTCGGCTTGCGCTATCTTTGCAGAGTTGACGGCGTGGGCTCTGGACAAGGGCTTGACCATTGATATGCTCCTGGAGAAGATCTACTACGAGCATGGCTACTTCCTCGAGCAGGGCATTAGCGTAGTGCGCAAGGGCATCAAGGGTGCTCAGGAGATTAGCCAGATGATGGTCGACTACCGCTCCAACCCGATGAAGGAGCTGGCGGGCAGTCCCGTGGTGAAGATACTAGACTATCTGTCGCTCGAGGGTAAGTGCCTCAAGAGTGGCGAGACATTCCCGATTAAGATGCCGGCGACCAGCAATGTGCTACAGTACCACACGGCGGACGGGACGGTCCTCTCGATACGTCCCTCAGGTACGGAGCCTAAGATCAAGTACTACATTGGAGTCACCTACAAGCGTGGCTCCGATCCCGCTTGCGACAATCCCGAGCAACTACTCCGTGATCGCATCCAGGCGATACGTGAGCAGCTAAGTATCTAAGAGCAGGTACACATTATTATATGGTTACAGACGACATCTACCGGCTCATCTCTGAGCATCAGATCGCCCAAGCGGTCAAGCTACTAGGCGAGCAGATGCAGTCTCACGTGCGTATTCCCGTGGAGCAGCGCGACCGCTACCACTCGGCAAAGCGTATCCTAGAGACGATGCTACAATACCTAGAGTCTCCGATACAAGACCCTGAGCTGGTGACGAACTACAGCTACCTGCTCCGGACGCTCTACGAGGTGACCGATGCGCTACGAGATACGGAGTTGGTGGCTCAGTCGCCTCAATACGAGAAGCAATCAAACTACTACGCTCTACTGCTAGACAATGGAGGACTCGCAATGGTTGTCGAGCAACTGACGCTCCAGTCGAACCTCGCAACGGTTGACCGGCCACGCTACGACGAACTGGTCAAGCGCCTCACGATGGGGCTCCTCTATACGCAGGAGTGGAGCGACGAGGTGGCCACCGCGCTAGACCAGCTAGACGATTACATACAGCAGGCAGCTCTCACGGCTGTCACCCTAGCTTTGCTACGCTCGTGGCACTGGGGCAAGCTCTGCTGGCTACTCGCTAAGCTGATGGAGACACGAGGCGAACAGACGATGGTGCGCATTCGTGCCGTCGTCGGAGTGCTCCTCGTCGGCGAACTATACAGTAGCCGTCTGGCGCTCTATGAGGAGCAGCTCCCCTACAAGCCTCAGCA
This sequence comes from uncultured Porphyromonas sp., assembly GCA_946997275.1. Classification (GTDB taxonomy): domain Bacteria; phylum Bacteroidota; class Bacteroidia; order Bacteroidales; family Porphyromonadaceae; genus Porphyromonas. Next base: position 1,248 of record CAMPUN010000069.1, on the reverse strand, counting down.
GATCAGCGAGGCGATTACCCTCGAGGAGTACGACATGATCTGGAGCCACCGCCTCCGCATGAAGTACACGCCACAAGTGGTGGAGTATGTGCAGAAGCTCTTCGGACGCTTCAACAGCCCAGAGTTCCAGCAGCGCTTTCAGGAGATCATCTCTTCGACGGGCGACAGTGAGGAGCCAGCCACCTTCGAGAGTGTCTTCGGTGATGAGGAGGAGCTCCTCCCTCTCGTGGGCGATGTGCAGGAGGGCTACGAAGCATTGAAGCGTCTCGTGGCTCGTGGCTTCGATGTCAACGCTTTTGCGACTAGCTCGCTCCTGCAGGGACCTTTCTTTGAAGATGAGGCGCATTGGTTAGTTCCCTTTGACCTGCAGCACAGTTCGCTGGGAGCCGTGATGGCTCAGTTTAGCAATGAGTACCAGCTCGGCGAGGATCAGATCATGACGCTACTGCGGGAGTCCATCTTCCAGCAGGTAGACATAGACTTCTACGGCTCCATCTTTAGGATTAGCCAACTGCCTGGACAGGTGCTACAAGGCATCTCTCAGGGCGTCCTAGCAATGGAAAACGTGATCAACCGCACCCCTTACATCCGTCCACAAGAGCGACGGACGCTGGAGGCGGACGACTATACGAAAGCGCTACAAGGCTACATCTGCCAGCTGGCACGCATCTTCACCTTTATTGAGGCAAAGGTGGCTGCTAAGACACCCTTCATGATGCACTTTGGCCAGCCCAATCCCTTTGCACAGGCGCAATCGGAGCAACTCTGCGACAAGCATCTCGACCTACTGCGCGCTTACTGCGTCCAGACGAAAGAGTATGCAGGCGAGCAGGCAGCCATACAGTTTCAGCTGGGACGCACCTCAGAGCCTGAGGCTCGTGCCCAACTCATGTACCGCCTTGCGCAGACCTACTACGAGGAGCAGAAGTACATGCAGGCTTACTTCGTCATGCAGCAGATCCCTCCGCAGCTACTCTCGGGAGACACGAGCCCGCTCTTTATCGCACAGATCCTCTACCGCATGGAGCAGCCGATGCTCGCCATCTCACTACTAGAGCAGGTGCGCCAGCAGGCAGAAGCGGAGCGGCCTTCGCTCGCTATCTTGCGACTACTCGGCGTGCTCTATGTGAAGCTCCGTATCTACGACAAGGCGCTCCCGCTGCTCTTGCAGTGCGAGTTTGAGGACGAGCACCCCGACACGCTCTATCCGCTCATCGCTTGGTGCCTCATGATGACACAGCGCTGGGA
>CAMPUN010000068.1 GCA_946997275.1 uncultured Porphyromonas sp. | reverse complement strand
TGGTACTGCCAGAGGAGCGAGTAGCGCGCTATGGGCGGGGTTGCTGTGGCGCAGTCCCAGGGCTGATCGGCGGAAAGGGCGAGCTGGCGACGGGTGCGGTAGAAGTCGCGCACGGCTCGTAGTACGGCTGTGGCGTGTCGGGGCTGCCCCTTGACGAGGAAGGTGAAGGCGGCGAGCAGGTCTAGCGGGAGGCGACAGAGGAGGATGCGCCTGCGGGCATGCCGTGTGGGGAGGTTCTTGTAGAGCATGCGGAGGTTGTTGCGAAAGTTGAGGTAGCTCTTCCTCGGGCTCCCCATCTCGAGCGTGGCTCCTCCGAGATGGTAGACGATGCTGTCGGGGGTGTAGAGGATACGACCGCCCGAGAGCCAGAGCCGCCACGACAGATCGATCTCCTCCATGTGAGCGAAAAAGCTCTCGTCGAAGCCACCTACCTGCCAAAACGCTTCGCTACTGACGAAGTAGCAGGCGCCTGTCGCCCAGAGTATCTCGCACTCCTCGTCATACTGTCCATGATCCAGCTCGACGGTGTCGAAGAGACGACCTCGACAGTAGGGATAGCCCCAGCGATCTAGCTCACCACCAGCAGCGCCAGCGTACTCAAACGCTTCGGGCTGGCGGTCACTGCGCAGCTTGGGTTGTACGGCAGCGAGACCTTCTCTCAGCAAAGCTAGCGGACGGTCGCACCAGTGGGGCGAGACACGTACGTCGCTATTGAGGAGACAATAATAGGAGTAGTTGAGCTGACGAAGCCCTCGGTTGTAGCCTCCTGCGAAGCCGTAGTTTTCGGATAGACGAACGAGCTTGACTTGCGGGAAAGCCTTCTGCAGGTAAGCGAGCGAGTCGTCTGTCGAACCGTTGTCTATGACCACGAGGTCGGCCACCTCAGGCGGTGTGTGCGCCACGAGGGACGGGATGTACTCCTCGAGGAGCTTGCGCCCGTTCCAGTTGAGAACGACGATGGCTAGGTCGGGACGGTTCATAGGTCGGCTTATGGCTTGGTGGTGAAGGTTTGTCGTCGCACGCTCCAGTGCGCTAGCTGTGCGGGGGTGATGGCTCCGACGAGCTCGGGGTCGTACGGCTGGGCGACACGTATATAGTTGTCGGTGAAGCCCTCCATCATCTCGTCATGGAGAGTCTCCTCCCAGAGAACGGGACGGACGGAGCCAGCGAAGGGGGCGCAGAAAGCGTTGTGCCGTTCGCTGGAGAGGGCGAGGAGCTCCTTCGTGCGGAGCTTCTTTTCGGTTGCGGGTACCGCGGGCTTAATCTCTAGAGCTTTGGTGCCTTTGCGCTCGCTATAGGGGAAGACGTGCAGCTGGCTCCACGGTTGCGTTTTGAGGAAAGCCAAGGTCTCGGCATGATGCTCGGGAAGTTCGCCTCGCATGCCCGCAATGACATCGATACCGACGAAAGCATCGGGGATCAGCTCGTAGATGAGCTTGAGCCGCTCGGCAAAGAGCGCCGTGTCGTAGTGCCGTCGCATCAGGCGCAGCACCTGGTCGGAGCCAGACTGGAGGGGGATGTGGAAGTGTGGCATGAACTGCGCCGTCTCAGCGACGAACTGAATGATCTCTGGAGTCAGCAACTCTGGCTCGATGGAGCCGATGCGGTAGCGTGCGATGCCTGCGACTTGTGTCAGTCGGTGGAGAAGCTCTAGGAGCGTTTCGCCCGTGGTGCGTCCGAAGTCGCCGATGTTGACACCTGTCAAGATGATTTCCCTGCCGCCCAGCTCAGCGACACGCTCCGCCTGCGCCACCAGTGAGGCGATAGATCCGTTACGACTGACACCACGAGCGGCAGGTATGGTGCAGTAAGTGCAGCAGTAGTCGCAGCCGTCCTGCACCTTGAGGAAGTGGCGCGTGCGGTCGTCCGAAGAGACGCTCGGCTCGAAGTGTTGGAGCTCTCGGCGGGCGGTGACGTGGGGCGTAGCAGCTTTCGGCTGGCTGCGCTTTTGGTAAAGCTCGGTGAGAAGCGCGACGATTTCGCTTTTGCGCCCTGACCCGACGACGAGGTCTACGCCAGGCATCTGTGCGATCTGTTCGCCTTGTAGCTGGGCATAGCAACCGGTCACGACGATGAGCGCCTCGGGGTACTCGCGGTGCAGACGGTTGATGAGACTGCGACACTTCTTGTCCGCCGTGTCGGTCACCGAGCAACTGTTGACGATGCAGATGTCAGGGACCACCTCCGTCGTGTGGTGATGTTCGTCAGAGATACGTTCCACGCCCACGGTCGCTAGCTGGCGAGCGATGGTCGAGGTCTCGGCATAGTTGAGTCGACAGCCCAGCGTGTAGAAGGCTGCTCGCTTGCCAACGAGCGGATGGAGTCGGGGAGTGATCATAGCGAGTAGAGCAAAACGCCAGCAATGCCCGCCAGGACTATGAGCAGGATCGGGTGAACCCACTTCTTATAAAGAACGAGTCCCGTCACGGCAAAGATGATGAAGCTACGGTAGTCGATGAAGTTCTCCGTGACGATGATATTATCCACCGTGATCGGCGTGCCAGCGGGGAGCGTGAGGAGCGTCCAAAGCCCTGGCTGTATCATCAGCATCAGAGCGGCGGCTGCGATGAGTCCGACACTGGCGGGGCGTATGCCGAGGAAGGCGGCATCGACGTAGCGATTGCTCCTAAAAGCTTGGAAGCTTCGGGAGATGATGAGGCAGAGGATGAAGGAGGGGAGCATCACGGCGGTCGTTGCGAGGAGCGAGCCGAGGATGCTACCGCCCGTGACGGAGTAACCGATATAGGTAGCACTGTTGATCCCGATGGGTCCTGGGGTTACTTGGCTGACAGCTACGATGTCGGTGAACTGCTGATTGGTGAGCCAGCCATACTTGTAGACCACTTCGTTTTGGATTAGCGAAAGCATCGCATAGCCTCCACCGAAGCCGAAGAGACCGATCTGAATGTAGACCCAAAAGAGCTGTAAGTAGATCATTGCCTTGCCGTCCTATTTCCTTCTCATGACACTATAAATGATCCCTCCGAGTGCAGAGCCGATGATGATCCAGACGGGTGAGACGCCCATGAGCCAGACCAGCAAGGCCGACAGGATCGGTATCCAGACCATCCGCCAAGTGCCTTTCATCGCCCGCCAGGTGGTGATGACGGGGATCGCAATCATCGCCACGACTGCAGGACGTATGCCGTACATGACCCGCTGTACCCAGACGTTGTCATTGACCTCTTGGTAAAACATCGCCAAGAGTAGGATGATAATAAAGGAGGGAAGCGTCGTGCCGATCGCGCAAGTCACCGCTCCGAGATAGCCCTTCAGCCGATAGCCGATGAAGATCGACATATTGACCGCAAAGACTCCCGGTAGCGACTGCGACACGGCAAAGAGGTCGATGAACTCCTCGTCGGTCATCCAGTGGTTCTTCTCCACGACGTCATGCTGTATGAGCGAAAGCATAGCGTAGCCCCCACCGAAGGTAAAGCCCCCGATGCGAACGAATGTGATGAAGAGTCTCCAGAGCATCCTATCCTAGCTCGCTTATAGTCGATTACGTCGTGCGAAGTAGAGGACGAAGAGCAAGTTGAGCACGAGCAAGCCACCGCCTCCGAGGAGGACGTAGAGCTTGGCTCCATCAGCGACGGATAGTGCTACGATCATCCCTACGATGACGAGGAGCATCAGGACGAAGAGTGTCTTATCGAGCCAGTTGAGTGGCTTCTTTTTATTGCGTGGCATATAGAGATTAGAGGTTAGAAGAGTGAGAGCTTGACATACTTCTTGGGGTTTGCCTTGATGTCTCGGACTAGCGCATCGAGGCTAGTCGTGACGCTGTCGATGCGGTTGTAGAGTCCGTCCTCGTTGAGGAGTCTGCTCACGGTACCGTTGGACTGGTTGAGGCGCTGGGTGAAGCTCTTGAGCTCACGCGAGGTGCTCTCTAGATTATTTATCGTCTCCTGCAGGCGTAGCGAGTCGAGCCTAGAGGCAAAGCTATCGACATTTGCCGAGGTATGATCGATGCGCCCCATAATGGTGGGAAGCGAACGAAGCGACTGCTGTAGCTGAGCTGACGAAGCGTTGATATGCTGTGCCGACTGACGCACATCGGCGAGCGTCGGCTCTATATTTGGATTGGAGAGGATCGTATTGGCTTGTAGCAAGACGCTATCCATACGGCTGAGCGTGGCGGAGATGCGCGGTACGAACTCGCTTTGTAGCTGCTCTAGGCTCACTGCCGACCGCTCGGTGGACATCGGGATGGTGTCCTTCGCCTTGAGATAAGCGCCCGTCTCTAGCTCAGGAAGGATTAGATTGACCAGAGCACCACTGAGGAGTGTCTGGGCGACCTGCACCTGCGTACCTTGGGGTAGCTTGATGTCAGGGTCTAGCGTGAGCGTGAGGATCGACTTGCCGTTGTGTGCATAGTCATACTCAATCTTGCGAACGGAGCCTACCTTGTAGCCATTGACGAAGACCCGCGTAGCCACGTTGACCCCCGTCACATCGTTCATCGAGACATAGTAAGTCTTAGAACGAGCTGAGATGGAGAGTCCCTTGAGGTAAGTGATCCCTAGGTATAGTATGAGGATTGCTAAGAGGGTGAAGAATCCTATCTTGACCGTCTGGCGTGTGAGTCTTTTCTGTGGCATAGTGCTGCTGAGTCTCTTAGTAAATCTCCTTATCTCTTACGCCCTTGAGATAGCGGATGATGTAGCATCCTGGATAGCGCTTGGCTAGTCGCTGCTGAGCTTGTCTCGCCTCGCTGAGAGAATTGTACTGCTCAGCTGTGTACATGTAAAGCTTGCCACGCTGCTCCCGCTGTACATCGGTTAGATCGCGAAAGTAAGGGTCGCTTGTCTCTAGCTGTTGACGAGACGTTGCTATCTGTATGCGGTAGTACTCCTCACTATCTGAGTTTGTGGTGGCACTTTGCTGTGCTGTAGTCCCTTCGTCAGATGCCGACTCGGTGGTCTCCTTTTGTTTCTTTTGCTTCTTAGGGCTGGTCGTGCGTATATACTTCTTGTAGTATCTAGAGAAGCCGTCAGCGATGCCCTTGGCCAGTTGCTCACGTCCACTCTGACTGACGAGGTAGTCCGACTCCGCCTTGTTTGTGATGAAGCCAAGCTCCACGAGAATACTCGGCATGGCGGTCTCTCGTATTACGAGAAAGGGCCCTTGCCGCACACTGCGATTGCCTCGCCCCAGCTTAACAAACGACTTCTGCACCTCGCTCGCTATATTGATGCTAGAGGTGAGGTGGACGTTTTGCATAAACTCAAAGATGATGTAGCTCTCGGTGCTGTTTGGGTCAAAGCCCTCGTACGTCTCCTTATAGTCCTTCTCCAGGAGGATTACTTGATTCTCACGCTTGGAGACTGCTAGGTTATCATTGGCACGGCGCAATCCCAGCACGTAGGTCTCTGTGCCAGAAGCACTCGGGCTCGGCGCTGAGTTGGTATGGATGCTGATGAAGAGGTCGGCTTTCTTCTTATTGGCAAAGTTGGCTCGCTCTCGTAACCCAACGAAGACATCTGTCGATCGGGTCATGTAGACCTTTACCTCGGGGTGCGCCTGCTCGATATACTTACGGGTCAGGAGTGCTACGGCTAGATTGATATCCTTCTCCCTGCGTCCGAAGGCGCAGGCACCAGCATCATGCCCACCGTGACCCGCATCGATCACGACTGTGTAGGCTTTCTGCTGCGCTAGCAAGTCCTGCGGACAGGCTATCGTGGCAAGAAGTATAGCGAGGGCGAGTTTGACCAAAGACTTCATGAGGTGGCTAATAAGTACTGAGAGCAAAGGTAAGAAATATAGCGCAAAGCAGCAGAACAATCTCGCCCCCCTAGCCCTAAAAACAAAAAAGCCTCCCAGTAAGAGTTACCGAGAGACCATCCGAAGTGTTGTATCACTATAAAGTATTTTGGGATCGTCTGTGAGCCGCATGGGGCTCGAACCCATGACCCCAACATTAAAAGTGTTGTGCTCTACCAACTGAGCTAGCGGCTCGCCCTCATTTGAGATCATAGCGCGTGCGCTGATCTCCCTTTGGGCTAAAAACGTGGTGCAAAGATACGAAAAATATAGATACAGCAACAGACCCCACCGAGTGGATCTCGTCCACGTCTTTCATACGTTCCGATTCCTCGGAGGAATTTCTCCATAGCTCGCTGGATCTTCAAAAATCTCCACCGAGGCGAGAAATGAAACTTCGGAAGAAGCAAATGGAACTTCGGAAGAATGAAATCAAAGTTCGGAAGAATTTTTCCGCTCCTCACTGGACAATGAAAAATCCCCACTGAGGAATTGGAATTTACTCCGTGGTGGCTTGACACAACCCGTTGACTATGGTCCGTTAGCCCTGACCACATCCTGCTATAAAACAATCGGATGGTAACGAATCGCTCAGATTACTCCGAGATCTTCGGTACCACCCGACTGACTATGTGACGCCGATTCTTGTTAGCTGGCGACTACCTGCCTGGCGCTCTGCTTACGTCTCTGATAGCGCTCGCACTGCTGACAAGTGTCGTAGCCGA
>CAMPUN010000067.1 GCA_946997275.1 uncultured Porphyromonas sp. | reverse complement strand
ACGTAGCGGAGTAGCTCTAGCTCTTCGGAAAAGTCTATTCCGCCGATCTTAAGCTTCAAGCATCGGAAGCCTTGCGCTAGCTTAGCTTTGATCTGCTCGTACATATAGGCTTTGTCGCCCATCCAGATCAATCCATTGATCGGGATACCCAGCTCGCCACGGGTGAAAGGGGTATCGCAAAAGGGCTTTACCGACCCCTCCTCACTATTGTGGTCGGCAGCGATGAAGCTGTTGATCGCTGTAGCTAAGCCAAAAGCGATGGAAGGGTAGGGGCGTAGCGAAGCCACGTCAAACTGATCGGGAGCCTGCGCCATCTGACCCGCCAGCTGCTCCAGAACAGCCTGATAGTTAGGTAGATCGTCGCAACTGAGCTGAGGCATCGGGGCGCACTCGCCACAACCCACATGACCTGCCTGCTCGAGGCTCTGGAGGCGTAGGTAGTAGACCCGCTTCGTCTCGTACTCGCCACGGGAGGTTTTGGCGGGGCGACGGAAGTGCAAGGTGTACGGCTCTACGCTAATGGTCACCCGCTCAGCTATCTGTGGCAGTAGCGCGGGGAGGTGCAGGATGCTCTCTTGTGGTGACATCGGTCGCTAGGGAAATTTGGGGTACTGCTCGAAGTTGGGCTTGCGCTTCTCGAGGAAAGCGTTTTTGCCCTCCTGCGCTTCGTCCGTGAGGTAGTAGAGGAGCGTCGCATCGCCCGCCAGCTCTTGGATACCAGCCTGACCGTCCAGCTCGGCATTGAGCCCCGCCTTGATCATACGGAGGGCGAGCGGACTCAGTAGCATCATCTCCTCCGCCCACTGCACGTACTCATCTTCCAGCTGGTCGAGAGGCACCACTTTATTGACCAGTCCCATGTCGAGAGCCTCCTGAGCGGAGTATTGGCGGCAGAGGAACCATATCTCACGCGCCTTCTTTTGTCCCACGACACGAGCCAGATAGGAGGAACCAAAGCCCGCATCGAAGCTGCCCACACGGGGACCCGTCTGCCCGAAGATAGCATTCTCCGAGGCGATCGAGAGGTCGCACACCACGTGGAGGACATGTCCGCCCCCGATGGCGTAACCATTGACCGCTGCGATGACAGGCTTGGGGATACTGCGGATCTGCTTCTGCACGTCTAGGACACTCAGGCGAGGCACGCCGTCCTTGCCAATGTAGCCACCCCGACCCTTGACGTTTTGATCTCCGCCAGAGCAAAACGCCTTGTCGCCAGCGCCTGTCAGGACCACCACGTTGATACTCTGATCCTCACGGCAGATGCGCAGAGCGTCGCTCATCTCGGCCGTCGTGGTCGGCGTAAAGGCGTTGCGGTAGCGCTCACGATTGATCGTGATACGAGCGATGCCGTTGTAGTAGTCAAAGAGGATATCTTCGTACGCTTTGAGGGGCTTCCACACCCGTTGGTTCTTTTCACTCATAACTCTTCTCTTGGTTGTAATTGCTTGAAATAGGTCTGTAGTTCGGTGATCTCATCCTCTGAGGAGACGAAAGCCTCGAGGAGGCGAGGACGCTCGGCGGCGCCGACGAAGTAAGCCATCGTCTCCTCCAGCTCGCCCGCCTCGTGCACCGATAGGTATTCCCAGCCACAGCTCTCGGCCCAGCCCTGCGCTCGCAGCTGATGCTCGGCGGTGATGTAGCGTCGCGACAGTGGGTCCATCTCTAAGGTCGGCAGGCTCTGGAAGATGCTCCCTCGTTGGTTGTTGAGCAGGAGCACCCGCACGTTGCTCCCCACCTCGGGTAGCCCCAGCGCATTGAGATCGTAGAAGAAGCTCAGGTCCCCGATGACGATGAAGTGGCACTCCTCGGCTCTGTGGCGGGCAAAGCCTAAGGCGGTCGAGAGCGAACCCTCTATGCCACTGGTGCCTCGATTGCAAAGCGTGAGAAGCCGACGAGGCTTGCGAAAAAGCTCCGCATAGCGCACTGACGAACTGTTCGCCAGGTGTAGCACGCAGGGCTCTTCGGGGAGATGATTCAGAAGGTTTCCCACCACGGCCAGAGAACTGTAGCGTGGCGTCGGTGACGGCAGTCGATCAATTCGCTCCCGCCACTGAAGGGCGTAGGGAGAGCTAGCGTGACCAGCCAAGCCCTGTGCCAGCGTCTCGAGGAATGGCTCCACGGGGGCGGTGATCAGCTCGGTGAGACTGCAAAAGAGATCCACCACACTGGGATCAGGCGACAGGTGCCACGTCTCGCGTGGCGGATAGTTGCGCAGGTACTGCTTCATCTTGTTGGAGACGATATGCCCTCCGAGGGTGATCAGCAGGTCGGGCTGCAGGTCTCGTCGATCTGCCTCGCTGAGAGACGCTAGGAGCGCATCAAGCGAACAGATCGTCACGGACCTATTGGAGAGCGACTCGCCGATGCAGAGGAACTGCTCCCGCAAGCTTTGCGGAAAGGCCGCCCCCGCGCTAGTTCCAGCCGTCCAACTCTCCTGTCCTACCAATATCATCTTACGCTCGAACGTGGCTAGCCTCGCTAGCAACGGCTTGACCGCCTGCGCATCCACACCACACGGACAGAGTTGCTTGATGTGGCGTCCTGGCTGCATTCCGATGTGTCGTCTGTCGCTTGGCTCAGACTGTTGCTCTGCTGGAGTTGGTGGAAGCAAAGATACGCTCGGGTCGCTGATCGGGACATTGATCTGCACGGGTCCTGGGAGCGGAGCCAGCGCTGCGAGGAGCGCTTCGTTGATCAGACGGTTGCAGTACCACCGCTCCTCAACGGTGTGTGGCTCGGGGAGCTGTACCGCTTTACGCACCAGTGAGCCGAAGAGTCCTGGCTGAGGAAGCGTTTGCCCAGCCCACTGCCCGATCCATCGCTCGGGTCTATCGGCCGACAGGACAACCAGCGGGACACCCTGATAGTAAGCCTCAGCGACCGCTGGGTGCAGGTTTGCTACCGCCGTGCCAGAGGTGCAGCAGACCACGACCGTCCTATGCGTGGCGAGTGCCAAGCCAAGGGCGTAGAAGCCTGCGCTGCGCTCATCGATGACCGAGTGACAGGTCTCCCCCGTGAGGTAGTGGCTGAGCGCATGCACAAGTGGCGCGTTGCGACTGCCTGGGCAGAGCACCACGTCACGCACGCCGTGTGCCTGAAGCAGAGCGATTAGTTCGCTGATCACAGGATCGTCCATCGGTATCATTGCGCTCCTTCCTCCTTTACCTTATAAGACTATGTATTGCCGAGAGCTTGTGCAGGACCTCCTGCCACTCGCTCTCGAGGCTTGATCCACGCACAATGCCGCCTCCCGCATAGAGCCGTAGAGCTTGCTCGGGAAGCAATTGCAGACAGCGTATCTGGACAAAGAGATCGACCCGTCGCTCAGGCTCATACCACCCCAGAAAGCCTGCATAGTAAGAGCGCGCTGCAGACTCCTCCTCGAGGATCAGATGCTGCGCCACTCGCTGGGGAGTACCACAGATAGCTGGCGTGGGGTGAAGGCGCTCCGCCAAGGTGATCGGCGCATACCCCTCGGGAAGCTGCAAAGCGAAGCGAGCCTGCAAATGTTGCAATTGCCCCGTCGTTGTCGTCTCCACATCAAGCGCACGGTAGGGGATCCCTTCCCGCTCCAGTAGCTCTCCGATGAAGCGCTGCACATAGTGATGCTCCCGCCGATTCTTCTCACTCCAGACGGACGGCTCGCCATCCGCCTGCCGAGGCATCGTCCCAGCCAGTGCCACCGTCTGCCAGTCGGTGCCGTCCCCTCGGAGGAGCATCTCTGGCGTGGCACAGAGCCACAGCCCCGATTGGGGCGTGTAGCAGAGCGACACGAAGGCATTCGGGTAGTGTGTCAAGGCTTTGTCAAAGGCGCCAACCACTTGTGCCGTAGCGATGCTAGGCAATTCGACACGGTGCGCCAAGACAAGCTTCTCCGCCATCCCTTCCTGCAGATGCTCCATAAAGCGAGCGAAAGTGACACGGTAGCTATCGGGCAAAGCCTGCGGTATCGGTGCCACAGGTGGAAAGCTCTCTAGCTCTGCCTCGTCACACGCCGCAAGCTGTAGTACCCTCGCCCTCCGCTCCTCTGGCTCCTCTTCGATCCAAAGCATCGGCGTCTCGGTCGTCACCGCAAAGGGTGCCATCAGAAAGCCCGCCAAATGCTTCCGCTCTCTCAGCTCATTAGCCGTAGTCGCCACAGCCCGAGCCTCGTTCCGTAGCCCGATCTCATGCACCGCACGACCTTCGCCAGGTAGGCGAAAGCAAGCAAATGGCGCACAACGATTCATCCGCTCCGCCACCAGCGTGACCAGTTCGTCACAACTACAGCTCCTATCGCTAGGCTCCTTATGAGATCTCTTACTCAGCACCGCTCTGTTTCTTTAGCTTTAACCCGCCTGTCGTACAAATTTAGCTGTTTATGCGCTAACGACCTAAGCAAATCCTTTGAACTTGAGTTATGTGGACTACGGGAGGAGGGTGGCGTCTCGTAGCTCGCGGTAGAGGCGCTGCACGGGGAGGCCCATGACGTTGTAGAAGGAGCCATCGATGTGCGAGACCCCGATGTAGCCGATCCACTCCTGTATGCCGTAGGCGCCCGCTTTGTCGAGTGGCTGGTAGCGCGCTACGTAGTGGTCTATCTCGCTGTCCGTGAGCTGTGCGAAGGTGACCAGCGTGTGGCTCGCAAAGGAGCGCTGCCACTTGATCGTGGTGAGCGAAACGCCCGAGACGACCTCATGCTGGCGACCGCTCAGGAGGCGTAGCATACGTCGTGCGTCGTCCAGGTCGTGAGGCTTGCCGAGGATTTGCCCGTCGAGGAGGACGACTGTGTCGGCCGTGATGAGCAGTTCGTCGGCTTGTAGTGTGGGTCGTAGCTGCTCCGCTTTGAGCTGGGAGAGATAGAGCGGCACCTCTTCAAGAGGCAGCGTGTCAGGGTAGGCCTCGCTGTGTCCCTCGATGGTGCGTATCTCAAAGGGGTGCCCGAGTGTGGCGAGGAGCTCTTTGCGCCGTGGCGATTGGGAGCCAAGGATCCAGCGGTAAGTTTTCATAGTGGGTAGTCGTCTAGGATGGCTTCGGTGAATAGGTTGTAGAGCTGCGACACCTCTTGCTGCGACTCGGGCAATTGCTCGAGAAGTGCTCGGTGGCGAGCGATGGTCTCTAGGTCATGCCGGCGGGCGGGTCCCGTCTGCGCTACGTAAGGGTCTATCGTAGTCGCCTTCGAGGCGGTGCGCAGGATGAGCCCATTGAGCAGGTCGGTGGGGAGACCCGCTTGAGTCAGCAGCCGGTGCGAGAGGGTGTAGAGGCGGTTGGTACAGTTGGAGGCGAGCACGCCCGCGAGGTGTAGCCAGAGCCGCTGGTCCAGTGTGGAGGAGATCGCCTCAACCTGAAGAAGTTCGTTCCACTGCTGTAGGGTGGTCAAACCTTCATCAGAGGCGAGCTGGTAAAGGACCTTTTGCCTCTCGAAGGGTACGACAACTTCTTTGGCAAAGCTATTGAACGGGTACCAGACGCCGTAGGCGCGTTGTCCGCTGAGGCAGTCGATCGGGGTCACGGCGGAGGTGTGGACGACCAAGCCGTCTAGCGGTGGCAGAGCCGTGGCGACCTCTGCGATGGCTTGGTCGCTGACGGCGATGATGTAGAGGTCGGCTAGGGGAAGCTGCCGCAGGCTATCGGTGACGGGGCAGGTGAGTGCGAAGCGCTTACGGAGCGCCTCGGCATGCGCCAGCTGACGGCTGTAGATGCCGCAAAGCGATGTGGCGGCGTGGCTCGCCAGTGCAGATGCTATGGAGGTGGCTACGCCTCCTGAACCTATGAGTACGACTTTCATGGAGTATCAACTATAGAGCGGTGTGTCAAAGGTACGAAATTAGAGGTTAGAGGTTAGAGATTAGAGGTTAGAGATTAGAGGTTAGAGATTTATTTCTAGGAGCACTAGTGGCACTAGCTAACGGACAATGCCAGATTTCTTCGGGAGGAAAGGAAAATCTCTTCGGAAGAATGAAATGAAACTTCGGAAGAAGCAAATCAAAGTTCCGAAGAGTTTTTTCTTGCCTCGGTAGAAAATGAAAACTCTCCACGGAGGAATGTGTGATTGCCTCCGTGGAGAGTGTTTAGGAACCAGTTAGTTGGCTCGACGAAAGTCGCCGATTAGAGCGTGTCGATCAGGTCGCTGAGCGTTTTCTTGGCATCGCCGATGAGTAGTGTCACACCCTCGCTACGGCTGTAGAGCGGGTTCTCGACACCAGCGTAGCCAGGCTTGAGGTCGTAGTTGCAGATAATGACCTGCTTCGCCTGATCCACGTTGAGGACGGGCATACCATAGATAGGCGTCCCCTCGGCATTGCGCGCAGCGGGGTTGAGGACGTCGTTGGCTCCGATGACGATAACGGCGTCGGTATTGGCAAACTGATCGTTGATCGCCTCCATCTCGTAGAGGCTATCGTAGTCTACATTAGCCTCGGCGAGGAGCACGTTCATGTGTCCTGGCATACGACCAGCCACAGGGTGGATGGCGTACTTGACCTCGGCACCGCTCTTGGCGAGCTTATCGGCCA
>CAMPUN010000066.1 GCA_946997275.1 uncultured Porphyromonas sp. | reverse complement strand
CTGTTGGCATCTCTGCACTTTTTTGTATCTTCGTAGCTACAAATAGGGTGATTGGTCTCTTAGCGCAAGATTGGCCTTGTGAGACCAGCACCTGCAATTACCTAGAATCACTATGAAGAAACGCAATATACCCCTCTCTCACCTGTCCGACAAGCTCTCCGACATACCCGTTCCAAAGGGTGTACGGAGACTGCGCCAAGGCGCTATCGCTAGTGGAGTCGTAGCCTCTGGCGTGGCGGCCTCAGCTCTAGCTGTTATCTACTGGTTGCGACATAAGCGCAGCAAGAGTTACAGCTACGCTACGAGGAGCTTTGACACGCTAGAGGTGGGTGCTGGGGTGCAGATACGGATAAACTTTGACACCGTCTCACACGCCTCGCTCAGAGTCTCCTATCCCAACGCTCTAAAGCGTCGTGTGAAGGTACGCATGAGCAATAAGACGCTATCGATCAGTCGCCTGCCCTATCGCAACCGCTGGGTGCCAGGAGAGGTCTTTGCGGAGCTCACATTACCATCCATCAGCCAGCTGCGCGTAGTCGGCGATGCTAAGGTGGTAGCGACGGGATGCAATAAGCCTGAGACCTCCTTTGACCTGCTACAAATTGGTGGTCAGGTAGAGGGCTTGACCATTGATGCGCACTATGCAGAGGTGCAGCTACGTGGCAGTGCCAAGGCGGATCTATACCTCTCGTGCGACCAAACCTTCATAGGCTACAGCGGTTCACCAGAGATACGTGCGGTACTGCAGTCTGATGGAGAGACCCACATCACAGCGACTGGATCAGGTCGTGCTACACTACTGGGGCGCACCAAGGCGCTCTCCCTGACAGCGTCCGACCGCTCTGTCGTTGAGGCGAACACGCTAAGTGTCGAGACGGCTGATGCACTACTATCAGACAGCGCAGAGTGCCAGCTACATGTGATAGACCAAATCTCCTACACACTCTGCAACGAGTCAAAGCTCGGACTCACCCAGCCCCCGAAACGGATAGCAAAAGCTGAAGTCCTAGACTCGGCAACATTGGAGACACTAGATGGGAAGCGTTAAACTTATCTCTCGCTACCCTATCTGATACAGACAAGACTTATGTAACACTTTGATATCATAATGTTATGACAACACCTCCTCCCTACAACCCTTCAAACTACACAACTCCTGAGGGTCAAACCTACATGACGACCCCATTGGTTAGCACAGTGATGCGTAAGACCTTCGGCTGGATGGCTATGTGCCTGCTGATCACGGCACTGACTGCTATGGGTTTCGTAAATAGTGGGCTTTTCTATCATATAGCTTCATCGGGAGCGATGTGGCTACTCATCATTGCTGAGCTGGTACTGGTCTTCGTCCTCTCGGCGCGCATCAACAAGATGAGCGTGGCGACAGCTACCATCATGCTTATAGCCTACTCAGCCCTCAATGGTGTGACGCTCTCGTTCATCTTCGTGGTATACAGTCTGGGCTCCATTGCTAAGACCTTCTTTATCACCACAGGCATGTTTGGTGTGATGGCGCTTGTGGGGGCTACCACCAAACGGGATCTATCTAAGCTGGGCTCTATCCTAATGATGGCACTGGTAGGTCTCATCATTGCTTCGCTGGTCAATCTCTTCCTCCGCTCGAGCGGTCTGGAGTGGATCATTAGCCTTATCGGAGTGGTGCTCTTCACCGCCTTGACCGCTTATGACGTGCAGCGTGTGAAGCGCCTAGCTGCTGAGAGCGACCTCTATGACGATACGCAGGTAGGTCGGCTGGCTGTGATTAGCGCACTGTCTCTCTATCTGGACTTTATCAACCTATTCCTATACCTCTTGAGGTTCTTCGGACGTGACAACTGATAGCCCGCACTATCGCACATCTATGCCTCGAGCATCTCTCGGGAGTGCACTACTCCTAATACTTTTCGGCCTCCTCCCCTATACTACGGTACGGGGGCAGGAGGCGCACACTTTTGGCTTCCTGCTACAGCCTCCCTCGGCACAGTCGCTCGCCATGGGTGGCAAGGTCATCTCCTACATAGATGCGAACCCTGGGCTGGCTCTGGACAACCCCGCACTCTATGGGCACGAGGTGGCGGGACGAATGTTTCTCTCCTACTTTAACTACATGCGTGGTACGCACAGTGCCAATGCGCTCTACGGGCTACCGGTCGGTGAGCGTGGTGCCTGGGCGGTCGCTCTGCGCAGTACCTACTATGGCAAGATGCAGGGGTACGATACGCAGGGGGTGGCGACGGCTCCGTTTCAAGCGATGGAGATGGCGCTCTCGGGGCTTTACAGCTACGACCTGACCGACCGACTACGAGGTGGCTTGGCGCTCAAAATGCTTTATGGGCAGATCGAGCGTTACTCGGCCTTTGCGCTTGTAGCTGATGCGGGTCTGAGCTACTACCGCTCCGACTGGGGCACTTCCATCGGGATGACCATCTCCAATGTGGGCGGTATGCTCAAGAGCTACGGGCTCTCACGTCGTATGCCACAGTGGGACATTCGTCTCGGTATGTCGCAGCGCTTGGCTCATGCGCCGATACGCTTTCACCTCACGCTACATGGTCTGACTCCTTATAATATACAGACCTGGGGGGCGGGACGGTCGACAGGCGTGCGCATAGCGAGTCACTTCGCAGGTGGCGTGGAGTTTGTCCCGTCTGAGCAGTTTTGGGTAGGCATTGGGTACAATGCGAAGCAAGCTGTGGACCTTTCGGAGCGAGGGGCTAAGAGCCTGAGTGGTCTTTCTGCTGGTGTGGGCTTTAACCAGAGGCACTACCGCCTAGCGCTCGGCGCGACCTATTATAATCCGCAAATGTTGGGGCTGATGTTTTCATTCTCCACAACCTTTGGCAATGACAAGTATGTCTACTAAGCAGATACAGATAGCAATCGATGGATACAGTGCCTGTGGCAAGAGTACGCTAGCACGTGCACTAGCCAAGGAGCTGGGCTACACCTATGTAGATAGTGGCGCTATGTACCGTGCCGTGGCTCTCTTTGCAATGAGACGTGGGCTATGGGATGGCGAGCAGTTTGACCTAGACAAGCTACGTGAAGAGCTGGATGGGGTGCTGGTAACCTTCGACCCTAAGACTGGACACACGCTCCTCAATGGCGAGGATGTGGAGTCTGAGATTCGCACGCTAGAGGTCTCTCGCCCGGCTAGTGTCGTGGCGAGCTATGACTTCGTACGCACGATGCTCGTGACGCAACAGCGCCGTCTGGGCGAGGCGGGCGGTATCGTGATGGACGGTCGGGATATTGGGACGGCCGTCTTCCCAGAGGCTGAGCTCAAGATCTTTCTCACAGCAAGCCCTGAGGTGCGTGCACAGCGACGCTATGACGAGCTACGTGGCAAGGGCGACCAGACGACGACTATGGAGATGGTCTCGGCAGACCTAGCCGACCGTGACTATAGAGACTCACACAGAGCGATCAATCCGCTCCGCCAAGCTGAGGATGCGGTCGTCATAGACAATAGTGAGCTGTCCATCGATGAGCAGACGCAAGTGGCTCTGCAGATAGCACGAGAGCGGGAGCAAAAGTAGATAAGCGTGAAGGCAAACAATCAGATAGGACGTGTCGAGATAGATCCCGAGTCGGGCTTCTGCTTTGGCGTCATCAAGGCGGTCTCTCGAGCTGAGGAGATACTGCGCCAGGAGCATGGCGAGCCACTATACTGTCTAGGCGACATCGTCCACAATCGTGCTCAGGTGGATCGGCTGGAGTCTCTCGGCATGCGTACGATAGACCACGAGCAGTTTAACCGCCTGATCAATGCCCGTGTACTGTACCGAGCCCATGGCGAGCCTCCCGCATCCTACACCTACGCTGCAGAGAACGGCATAGAGGTAGTCGATGCGACCTGTCCTGTGGTGCTAAGACTACAGCAGAAAGTAAGGCAAGCGTACCTCCAGCATGCGAATGATGATACGCAGATTGTCATCTTTGGCAAGCCTGGACATGCAGAGGTCAATGGACTGGTCGGACAGACCGATGGGAAGGCTATCGTGGTGCGAGAGCCTAAGGACTTAGACTTGATAGACTTCGCACGCTCCATCGAACTCTTTTCGCAGACCACCATGCAGGAGGATCAGCTTGAGGAGATGCTTTCGCTCATTCAGAGCCGTCTGAGCGACACGGCGACGCTCGTTTCTCACAATACCATCTGTCAGCAGGTCTCTCGTCGCATTCCCAACATTCGAGAGTTTGCCAAGAGCCACGACCGCATCTTCTTTGTCTCCGACCAGAAGAGTTCCAACGGACGTGTCCTCTATCAGAACTGCCTCGAGGTCAATCCTAATACGACCTTCATCACCTATCCCTCCGAACTAACCTACGACCTAGTCCCCTCGCACGAAGAGTCTATCGGCGTATGCGGAGCCACGAGCACCTCTCGTGAGCAGCTGCAAGAGATCGCCGAGATCATCACCCGATGGATGCAACAGCGACAAGACGCTGCTCAGTCAAATTAAACAACACACCTTATGAAACGCCTGCCCCACCCCTTTACCACCCTAACGTCCCTGCTCACCAGCCTGCTCCTGCTCCTATCTTGTGGTAGTGGTGAGGTGCAGATTGAGATTGATAGCGAAAAGGCCGACAACACTGGCTACACGGCACTCCTCTACACGCTACAGGATGGCGGAGCACGCATTGACACGCTCGCCTTCACCAAGGCAGGAGAGACTTTCACCTACACCTTTGATCAAGACTCTGTCCACGGAGCGTACATCGTCGTGGGGAACTTCGAGCAGTACTACCCGCTAGACCTGCAGAGCCAGAGTAAGGTGCGCTTTCATCTAGAGGTCGCCTCACCGCACAACTGCTACGACCTGGACGAAGCTAAGAGAACTGGCTACAAAGCTTTCCTCAAGAAGGCAGCTCCGCTCCTACGCACCTACGACCAGGCGGTCGCTGACAATGATTTGGACAATGCCAACAAAGAAGCAAAGCTGGTGATGCAGGAGTTCATCGCCTTTGCCTCGAACCTCAAAAAGAAGGAGCAGAAGCGCTATGCGGGACAGATGAACTGGGCGCTGGAGATCATGTCTCTCTACGAGGACGGCTTGTCACAGTTGCGTCAAGCGCTCATGGACGGCACGATAGACTCTGCGCTCTTCACCCCTGAGATCTATCAGTTTGTCGTCACCCCCACGTCAGCTAGCCAAAAGAGCTACCCCACCCTACGAGCCATCAATAAAAACGACACCATCACGTGGCAAGCCTCTAGCTATCCTCAGGGACGCATTCTCTTTGGCTCAGACATAGAGTGGACGCATGTCCGCATACCGCAAGGCACCCAGCAGTCGATCACGTTGCTCCTGCCCCTCGGGAGCGTAGACTCGCTAGGACAGATCGCCAATCGCCTAGGAGCTTACAGCTACGTCATCGATGCGCCCGAGCCTCTCCGTGTGCAGCTCTACAGAGCCTTAGCTCCAGACGAACAGGCTGGAGTGATGCACTACCGTACCGACAGTAATCACGCACTGGTCGTGGACTCCATCTCTTATTTTCAATACAATGAGTAAGCTCGTCAAGACCTATTCCTCAGCCCTCGTCAGCCTCGATGCGCTCCTCGTCACCGTCGAGCTCAGTGTCTCCAAGGGCTTCAACATCAGCATGGTGGGACTGCCCGATGCAGCCGTACGAGAGTCGCTCTCTCGTGTCTACACCGCTTGTCACTCCTGCGATGCGCACCCCAAGAGCTTTAATACGGTCATCAACCTAAGCCCAGGCGATGTGCGCAAGGAGGGGACTGTCTTTGACCTCCCCATCGCTGTGGCACTCCTTGCCGCCAATGAGATCATCCCCGATGAGCCACTCGCAGACTATGTGATGGCTGGCGAACTATCTCTCGATGGCACCTTGCAGCCTGTCAAAGGTATACTCCCGATGGCCATCATGGCTAGAGAGCAGAAGTTCAAAGGAGTCATCGTGCCCAAAGAAAACGCTCGCGAAGCTGCCGTCGTCAACGACTTAGAGGTCTACGGTGTTGAGTCGCTTAGAGAGGTGATAGACTTCCTAGCTGGAAGAGCGAAGCTAGAGCCGACCGTAGTCAACACCCGCGAGGAGTTTGCTCAGCAGCAGTGCTTCTCTTCGGTAGACTTCAGCGAAGTCAAGGGGCAGCCCGCCCTCGTCCGAGCCATGGAGGTCGCAGCCGCAGGGGGACACAATATTATTATGATCGGTTCGCCAGGATCTGGCAAGTCAATGGTCGCCAAGCGTCTCCCCACGATCCTACCGCCGCTCACTCTCCACGAAGCACTCGAGACCACCAAGATATACTCCGTAGCGGGCGCTCTCAAAGGTAATGTATCCCTGATGAAGAGCCGCCCCTTCCGTGCACCCCACCACACCATTTCCAATGTAGCACTCGTCGGTGGCGGCACGACCCCACGGCCAGGCGAGGTAAGCTTGGCACACAACGGAGTGCTCTTCCTCGATGAGCTCGCCGAGTTCAATCGCGTAGCCCTTGAGTTGCTACGCCAACCGCTCGAAGACCGCAC
>CAMPUN010000065.1 GCA_946997275.1 uncultured Porphyromonas sp. | reverse complement strand
CGAGAGGCCCCTCGGCGTAGCCCCCGCCATCAGCGACAGCGCTTGGGGACAACTCATCCAGAAGGCGCTCGACATGCCCGACTCCACCGTCACCCTGCAGACCAAGTCTCAGGCTTCGCTGGAGATGCGGATAGACAAAGCTCGCCTCCGCTGCACAATCTCCGTATCTGGTCTGCTTACCTACGAACTACTACTTGCCCCCTGGCGCATTCAGGGCGAGCAGCCCCTACTGCAGATCACCACTCTGGAGAAGCCTTACCGTGTGAGCCAGCTCACAGCCTTCCTACCCAAGCGAGATCAGCAGTGGGAGCTTAAGCCTACCATACCATACACGGACTGGCTTTTACATGCTAAGGAGCCAGTACCTACCTCTTCCGAATCCCTTTTGACCCAGATGCCGATCGTGCTAACCTTCGCCACAGAGCAGGGCAGACGAGAGGTGCGAATCCATGCGACGCCTTCGCTAGAGGGCTGGACTACTAAGGAGGAGGCCAAGCGAATCGAGGAAGTTATCAGCATATCGCCCCAACCCTATCAACTGACACGGCGGGGCATCTTGAAACGAATCAAGTAAGACCCATGGCTAGACTAGACAACAAGCACATCAAGTACATCATCGCTGGAGCAGCTCTCGTGGTGCTCCTCGTCATCGTTGGCGCATGGATATATATAAGGAGTGAGCGACAGCAGATGCAGAGCGTCCAGAGCGAACTGGTCGACATGGAGAAGCAACGCATGCAGCAAGAGCTAGACGAGCTCGCAGCGCAGTATCAGCTACAGTACGACAAGCTCGCCTCAGCATCGGGCGAGACGAGTCTCTCCTTTGACAATGATGAGCTACTCGCTCAGCTGGAAAGCGAACAGGAGCGTGTCAAGCAACTAAGCCAAGAGCTTGCCTCCGTAAAGTCGTCCAACGCGAAGCGCATCAGCGAGCTAACGGGAGAGATCAATACGCTCCGCGCCCTACTCCGTAGTTACATCGTACAGATCGACTCGCTCCATGCGACCAATGAGCGACTAGTAGCCGAGAACCAGCAGGTCAAAGAGGACTACTCCCGCGTCAGTAGCGAGGCTTCTCGGCTCACGGAGGAGAAGGCCGCACTATCCAACCAGGTCGCCATCGCGGCCCGCCTAGACCTTTCTGGGCTTTCCGTCTCTCCGCTCAACAATCGTGGCAAGCGCACCTCACGCATTGACAAGGTGGAGACGCTCGCAGTCTCCTTTACCCTCAAGAAGAATGTCACCGCTCCCGTTGGCAACAAAGCTATCTACGTACGTATCCTCAACCCGAACGACATGCCGATGAGTGGCTCTGGCGGAGCCTTCAGCTTCGAGGGGCAGACCCTTCAGGCGACGGCCTCCAAGAGCATTGAGTACACCGGCGAGGATACCCCCGTCACCATCTATTGTCAGATCACGCAGGCACTTCTCTCGGGAAGCTACCGCGCAGACGTTTTTGCCGATGGACATCGCATCGGACACACCACATTTACCCTATGATGAGAGATCTATTAGCGCCACTGCGAGGCGTGCTGATATTCGCACTCTGTGGCTTACTCACCAGCTCCCTCTACGCACAGACGGAGCCCCTCAAGCTGTCGCTACACGACTGCATACGTTACCACCAGGAGAGCCCTGCGCCCTCCGCACAGCTAGAGGCACAGCGACAAGCAGCACACGCTACACGCCTCAAGGCTCAGAGCAACTTCTTCCCGCAGGTCTCCCTATCGGGCGGATGGCTCTACACACCAGCGAAGATCAAGCCTTTCTCAATCGACATCTCCTCTTGGCTTCCACCAATGCAGTTGCCCAACATACCAGGGATTCCCAATCTGGGAAGTGCGCAGTCTTGGCTAGACGACAAGATGAGTCTCGAGTTAGGACACATCTTCTACGGATCCCTATCGCTACGCCAGCCTATCTTTGCTGGTGGACGCATCTATAACGGGTTGCGCCTAGCGCAGATCGGCGAGCAAGTTGCCGAGTACCAGTGGACCATCCAGCAGCGTGGCGAGGAGGAGCAGATCGCCAAGACCTATTGGCAGGCGGTGCAACTACAAGAGCAGCTAAAAGCGATCGGCCAGTTCAACGCTATGCTTGACAAAACGCTCGCTGACGTCTCCGCCATGAAGGATCAAGGAGTCGTCGCTGACCGTGAAGTGGTCTCCGTACGGGTCAACCGCAACAATGCCAAGCTCCAGGAAGGTAAGCTACGAGAGGGCTTGCAGGCTTTGCTGATTCTACTCAAGCATCAGTGCCGCATCCCCGCCGAGCAAGCGATAGAGCTCACGCCAGACTTCACCCTCGCCAGCCAGCAACCGATCGATCCTTGCCAGCCCAAGCTATACAGCACGGTCAATCCGATGGAGCGTGTCGAGCTCAAAGCCGCCAACCTAGCCGTCGAGGCGGAGAAGCGACGTGCTCAGATGGCACTCGGAGAGATGCTCCCCGAGGTAGGCTTCACGGCACAGCTGCTCACCATGTCGCCCAATCCTATGGACGGTTTCAAGAAGCAGTTCGGCAGTACTTGGATGGTCGGCGTAGCCGTTCAGATACCCATCACGGGCATCTACCAAGGCGTGCAGAGTCGCACCGCAGCGCTTGCCACCCAGCAGGTACGTCAGCTAGAGTTGCAAGACGCTGAGCGTGCTATCCAAATGCAAAACGAGCAAGCCTCACGGCAACTCACCGAGGCTCTCGCACGTTATGCCGAGACAGAGCAGATCCGCACCGACGCAAAGCTCAACCTCGACCTCTCAACCGAGGGACACAAGGAGGGCGTCGTCACACTTGAGACGCTCTCGCTAGCACAGCGCAACTGGCTCGAGTCGGAGATGCAGTACATCGAGACCTTCGTCGCCGTGCGCCTAGCGCAGCTCGCCGTCAACGTCGCCACCGGCCAGCCCCTCGACCTCTAACCTCTAACCTCTAGACTCTAATCTCTAGTCTCAACCCATACGTAATAAGATAGTCGAGAGATTGTAGGCACACATATATATAGATAGGAGTAGCAGAGCAAGGTCCATATATCGATAGGCCTGCCTAGGTATCACACGGTAGAGCCAGCCTAGCGCCAGCGGCACTAGGAAGACCCAGTGGCCCCCGAAGATAATCGCTTCGTCTAGTCCGTACCCACCGATGAGATGCACCGCCACATCGACCGCTAGGTAGAGCGGTATCGCCCAAGCCAACGGGTAGCGTCGTCCTACCCAGATCATCGAGAGAAGCAGTAGTACCACACCCCACGGAAGTAGCTTCATAGCCCAGCAGGCATAGGGCGTAGGTCTCAGCACCGTCTCGCCGTGCAACTCACGCATCTCTAGATCGCTGATGAGAAGCGGGTGACCGAAGAAGTCTGGCACCATATCTGCCGACCTCGTCTGAAAGCGTAGCAGATCGTTGACCTGAGCCGTGAGCATAGGTTCCTCAGTCCCCGCACCTCTCTGCTGGTAAAAGTACCCCACCGCCACCACAAGAGCCAGCAGGAGGAGTGTCGGGAGCAGCACTTTGCGCACCCGTTGCCAAAGCGACTCTTCTTTGCTCAGGAGGAGCAGCGAGAGCGGCTTGGCAAAGTTTGTCAGCGTCACGCCACCCAGCACAAGGCTCCACAGCGTGGCATGCCAGCCCGACAAACGCTTCTCCTGCTTCAGCTGACCACTCAGACAGAGGAGAGATAAGACGAGTAGCGCCATCGAGAGCGGATAGCTCTCCACCGTAAAGGAGAGCGTCATCACCGTAAAGGTGGAGAGGAGCAGACCCGATAGGAGCAGACTGCGTCCCGTACCAAGCTGCACCACACGCCTTAGATAGCCGCAGCATCCCGCCACGGCAAGAGCCATTAGGAGTGCAGAACCGAGAAGCATCACAACCAGTGCGCCCCCCTCGCCCAGGAGCGGTACTAGTAACACCCTATTAGTAAGATATAGCGGAGTAATCAGCGGGTGGCTCACATCCCACGCCCCGCCACTCGTCGTAAAGCGGAAGTAGTTGTCATACCCGAGGTAAGCCCCGATAGCATCGCCATGGGGTGTCAGTAGACCAGTGCTATAGATATAGAGTGCTAAAACTGAGAGCAGTGCCCATGCGCCAAGAGCGCAGAGTAGCTCCACACGCCACTGCCGTAGTAACTGCTTATTCAAAAGTTCCATAGTAATGCTTCGTACATAGTGCCAAGAAGTCACGATCACTCACACTGTCGCCATAGCCATAGGTTGTAACCGTTCGCCACTCAGGGAGGACTAGGTCTAGGCGGCGCACCTTTTCCGCTCCCTTACAGTTGGGTGTGGCAAAGCGTCCCGTATAGATGCCCTCCACCAGCTCCATCTCCGTGGCCAGCACCAGGTCAAAGCCACGACTCATAGCCCACGACGAGACCGCCAGATCTGTCGAAGCGGTCAGCAAGACCGTCCGATGTCCGTCACGCTGATGCTGCTCTAGCCGACGCATAGCCTCGGGACGAAGCATCTGATCTATCTGATCTGCAAAAGCCACTCCCCGCTGCACCCCCTCCTCATAGCTCCAGCCTCGCACCACCGTGCCAATGATACGCTCCTTGTAGCGATCAGCCACGCCACCGCTCAGCCGATAGGCAGCATACTGATAGAGGTAGTAAGGCAGGTGCCACACAAGCGAGCCACACGACTGCATCTGCACCAACCACGGCAAGAGCGTGTCCCTTCTTGTGAGCGTACCATCTAGGTCAAAGATTGCTATCGTATCCACGCGCTTACCCTTTTATACCACATAGCGCAATAGACCAAAGAGCACGCCCCACACCACGACACAGAGTCCAATGATGGCATCTCGGTAGACCACCTGCGTAGGACTACCGCTCCGCTCCTCGACCAGTGTGATCTGGAGGTAACGCAGCAAGCCCACGAGCACTGGGAGTGCCGTCAGGTAAAGGTAGTCCCCACCAGGTTCTGCATGCACATCTGCCGAAAGCGTGTAGAGCAGGTAGCAGATCAGGAGGACGCCCACGATCATCGTCAGCGTATGGTCTAGGAAGGAGCGATTGTACCCCTTGATAGCTTGTCGCATCGCTACCCCACTGCGCTCGTAGAGGAGGTAATCGTCACGTCGCTTGGCTAGGGCTAGGAAGAGCGATAGGAGTAGCGTCATCACTAGGAGCCACTCCGAGACCACCACCCTAGCGACGATGCCGCCGAGTAGCACCCGCAGCACGAAGCCCACCGAGATAGAGACCACGTCAACCACAGCTATCCGCTTGAGCCAATAACTGTAGCAGACGTTGAGCAACCAGTAGCTCCCCATGATCCCGAGCGTCTGACACCAGAGCGCACGAGGCAGGAACACCAGTGGCAGCGCCACAGCAATCATCAGAAGGAGTGCAGCAACAGTCCAAGCGACTGGTAGCGACACCGCACCAGAGGCTATCGGGCGCCGACACTTCTTCGGATGCAGGCGATCATGCGCCAGATCCACTATGTCGTTGACGATGTAGATCGAAGAGGAGAGCAGCGAGAAGGCAAAAAACGCCACCACCAAGCCTCCCCACAGCGACGGTTCTAGAATCACCCCACCGAAGAAGGCGGGAGCTAGGACAAAGAGGTTCTTGATCCACTGATCGCAGCGTAGCAGACGTGGTAAGGTTGCGACATTCATCTAGTAGTGACGATTGATAGAGTGAACTATGCGTATGCGCAAAGGTACTTAGAAGTTAGAAATTAGAGATTAGAAGTTAGAGGGCGGAACTTTTGCAACAGAGTTGCACCCAGTTAGCTCTACCTTTGCCTTCGTAACAGTAAATCTCTATCTTATGAATAAGAAACTAATCCGCATCATACTCACAGCCCTGCTACTCATCGGGGCTTACATCGTAGAGCGCACCTGCACACTTCCGATGTGGCAGCTCCTCTTGGTCTACCTCGTGCCATACCTTATTATAGGGTACGACGTGCTCGGAGAGGCGGTCGAGGGAGTGGCGCATGGCGAGCTCTTCGACGAGCACTTCCTCATGAGCATCGCCACCATCGGCGCGCTCTGCATAGGCTTCCTGCCAGGGGCCGAGGCACAATTCCCCGAGGCGGTCTTCGTCATGCTCTTCTTCCAGGTGGGCGAGCTCTTTGAGGGATACGCCGAGGGCAAGAGCCGTCGTGCCGTCTCCCACCTCCTCGAGATACGCCCCGACACGGCAAACGTGCTGCGTGACGGCGTCGAGCAGACGGTCGCACCAGAGGAGGTGGCCGTGGGCGAGACGATCATCATCAAGCCTGGCGAAAGGGTACCACTCGATGGCTTCATCGTCGAGGGATCCTCAGCGCTCAATACGGTCGCACTAACAGGCGAAAGCGTACCCCGTAGCGTCACTGTCGAGGACGAAGTAATGTCTGGCTGTGTCAACCTCTCGGGTCTGCTCACCGTCCGTGTCGCCAAGACAGCGGGCGACTCCACCGCCTCGAAGATTATCGAGATGGTCGAGCACGCCACCGATCATAAGTCACGAAGCGAGACCTTCATACGTCGCTTCGCCCGTGTCTACACCCCCGTCGTAGTGATCGTAGCGCTCC
>CAMPUN010000064.1 GCA_946997275.1 uncultured Porphyromonas sp. | reverse complement strand
CCGAAGATCTTCTCCTCGGGGATTGACTTTTGAAATTCGACAGCCTCTTCAAAGTTGACATCTTTGCCCGTAGGCCATGAGGCGAGAACCTCCTTACGCTCCTTGTAGAAGGTATCGTTGTCTATGCGCTTATTCCTAAGTTCCATGTGATAGGGGAATCTGTATGAGTGATTGAGTCTTTGTATGTCTATATTATTATATAGGTAGTACCTCTCGCTGCAAGATCGTGAGAGCTACCTCGGGAGCTACCTGACTGAGTAGCCCCATGCTCGCTATGATGTAGCGCTTGTCTAGGTAAAACTGTGGCTCCTTGGGCTTCGCATACTCGTATCTCTGAGGGTTAAAGCGACTCCCCGAGAGGATACGAGCCGGGTCAGAGCTGTTGATCAGCGCGCCACCAATACCAATGAGTCGTGGCACTTGCGTCAAGTCCTTACCAACGAGGGTAAACATCTCGCCTATCGGCGTGTAGACCTTGCTAATGACGCCAGCGTGGCGCTCCACCGCTATGTCTACGGCACTGTAAGCTAGAGCCTCCTCGATCACCTGCTCCTGTGAGCCAGGCTCAGCAACCGTGTCGGGACTAGCCGCACAGCGCTCGACCCAGTCGACGATCGCCTCAGGCGTGACCCCGTAAGCTCGTGCTAGAGCCTTGACATCGGTCTCGTCCTCCAGCGCCTTCAAGCTGTAGCGCATACCGAGGTCACCCTCTACGGTACGCTTGCTGTAAGGCTCGGGGATGCCTTTGATCAGGACATTGTCCATCGACGGAGCTCCGTCAGTCATCGAGTAAATATCGGTCGTCGCTCCACCTAGATCTACCGCCATCAGGTCGCCCCAACCGGGGTGCTCCTCGTCAATGCCCTTGCTCAGTAGTTCGCACGCCTTGAGGACCGCAAAGGGAGTCGGGATAATCTCCAGCTCGGCACGCTTCTGCACCTCGCCCAGACCCTTGGCATCGATGATGCGACTGATGAAGAGATCCATGATGCACTGGCGAGCGGGCAAGATGTTGATCTGCCCAAACTCAGGCATCACATTCTCCGTGACGACGCACTTCTTGTCGCACTGAGCGAAGATCTCCTCTAGATCATAAGAGGCCGACTTATTGCCCGCAGCGATAATCGCAAAGGGTCTATCGATCTCTGCTAGACGACGTGCATTAGCCAGGATCACCTCCTTGTTGCCCCCGTCGGTACCACCGCATAGGAGTACCAGATCTGGATTGATCTCATAGATCTCCTCCTGCTCCGCATGAGAGATCTCATAGGCGTAGGTCTTGACCACCTTAGCGCCCGCCGAAGAGGCAGCCATCTTGGCCGCCTTAGAGGTGAGCGAGGGCACCAGTCCCAGAGCCACCATCTTGAGTCCACCAGCCGCACTACTACAGGAGAGCAGGCGGTCGTAGTGAGCATCGGGGTGCTGTGCTAAGATCTTCTGCCAGGCATTGTTAAAGCCCTCCAGCACATCAGTCGTGATGGTGGTAAAGGCAGAGGCTGTCGCCACTATCTCCGCATTGGCTACATCTATCAGAGTCAACTTCGTGTAGGTACTACCGAAGTCTACCGTAAGATAGTGCATACTACTTATCTGCGAGGATTGAGTCTAGATAAGCAATGGTCGTCTCGATCGGGGTGCCAGGAGGATAAACCTTGGTAAAGCCCATCGCAATAAAGCGAGACTCCACATCGGCAAAGTCCTGCTTACCTACGACTAGGTTGCCTCCAGCAACTAGTGGGATGCCCTTGAGACCAGCCTCGTCGCACTTCTCGCGCAGACCCTGACAGTCTATCTCACCGTGTCCATAGAGCGAGGAGACGAGGATAGCATCAGCTTTGGTCTCGAGAGCGGCCTCTATGTACTCTTCCTGAGAGACCATGACACCGAGGTTGACCACTTTGTACCCTGCATTGTTGAGGGCATAGGCGATGATCTTGTTGCCGACAGCATGTGCGTCAGCACCAATCACACCCGTGACTATAGTTTTTTGATTCATAATAGGGGATGTACGTGTTACCACGTTTTTTGTTGGTGATTGAGCTATAGTATGAGACATAGGAGCCATGGGAAGCCCTTTTTGGGGGATGAGCCACCACGCCACCTACACCTCTTTACATGGCCTCACTGTTTTGGGGGTGCAGTAAAGTCATGTAAGACGATCCTTTCGGAAGAGATAAAGAGAGTCAATCTTCACCCTTCCTCAAAATCGCTCCACAAAGGTACTTAATAATTCTGTAATAGCTAGAATTAGCCATTCAAAAAGAAATACACTACCTTTGCCAGCACTATCTCAATGGATTAAATGAGTAATCGCAAACACTCTCTCTGCACAGACAGACAGACAGACAGACAGCGTGGACACTCCTCGCCCTCCTCATCGGGTTTGTGACCATCGGACTTGTGGCATCATCCTGTGCAACAAGAACAAAGTCAACACTTCCAACTTATGATTTGATAGCTAGTCCCGTAGGACAACGATGTCTTACGAGACCATCACAAGCAGAGGTCGATAGCTTAGTCGCTATTTATGGTCGCAACAAAAGCTTACTCCCTGAGTACTCAGATGTCTTAGTCGTAGCTCTATCCTACTACCCTGAGCTCCAGTCTACGCATATCAAATTTGAATATTCGAGCGAGCAAACGACTATGGCATCCCGACCAGCGTCCGTTTTCTCTCCTAGGCGATATAAGATAGTTATCAACAACAACCCACAGTTCAAGGGGATACCTTTTGACTCTATTCCCTACAACGCAGCTGTTGGCATCGTCGGGCATGAGCTAGCACACATCGTGGAGTACGAGACCAAGACCCTCTTAGGTCTTCTAGACTGCTTGTTACTATACTCTGACAAGTCTCACGGAAAGGCTTACTTCGAGAAGACAACAGATCTCACGACCATCCAGCATGGTTTAGGCTGGCAGCTCTATGACTGGGCTAAGTACGCTATGTATGATAACCAGATAGCTAGTGAAGAGTACAAAGCGTTCAAGCAACGCACATACTTATCCCCCGATGAGATCGAGCAGTACATACGCCACTACGCCAAGTACGATACAGCATGTCTCAAGACTATCCAAGCTAAGTAAGATACCTCACTGACTATGAGGAAACAAGGGACACACTGGTGGGGATCGCCCTATACCTTTAGAGAGAAAGTGGACTTCCTTAAATATAGGATCCTCTCACCCAAGGAGCCTTCCGAGGTCAAAGCTCCTGAAGGTATGCACCCCCTCATCTCCGATTACACCTTTGTATCCCACTCTTCTGAAAAGGGGAAAGAAGTCTCAATAATCTTCACTGGAGATCTAATGCCCTTTGGCGACACTAAGCCAAGCCACACGATGGCACTGGAGCAGTTCCTAGCATCGGCGGACTATATAGTCTTTAACCTCGAGGGGGTTGTCACAGATCAGCGACGCTTCCTCGCTCTATCCCATAGCCACACCCCACTCTACGACTATCTGCATACTTCGTTCGGACGAAGGGTAATCCTAAACGTAGCCAACAACCATGCCTCAGACTTCGGGAGCAAAGCGTTCAGTCTGCAAAACCAATGGCTTAGAGATCAAGGCTTCTTAGTCATCGGAGATACCCCTACACCTCTTACTATTGAAGGCCAAATCACACTCTCTGCTAGAACACTCCTAAGCAATCAGCCTCCTATCATCGAGACGCTTAGCCTCACTCATCCATCAATTTCACACGAATGGAGACTGTTGCAACACACCTACAATATCTTTATGCCACACTGGGGCTATGAGATGCACCTCTCCCCCACGCAAGAGCAGATAGCGCTGTACCATAGCGTCGTTCCAGCAATCTATGATAGTGTCATAGGCAATCACGCCCACACGCCCCAGCCTGTATATCTGTCTGAGAGCTCTGTCTTGGCAACATCTCTCGGCAACTATTGCTACCTCAATCACAACCCCAACCACTGGATGGGAAGCCTATTGAAGTGCACCTTCACCATTCAGGAGAGCCCTAATACAAAGCCCGTTCTCTCTCGTATAGAGCTACGTCATACGATGCAGCACATCACTAGGAGCACACTCCTGCTAGACCTTGTGGACACGATAGACTATCGCTCACTCCGCAAAGCAACCAACTTTTATCGCTGGAACTATCTCAAAGACCTCCTCAAGTAACACGTGTAGGGACGCACGGCTAGTGTCTAGCGGGAGGGCGTCCCTACACGGGTTACTCGTCCCGTGCGTCCGTTGTCGTTAAGACACTGAAACCGTAAACTTTGATACAACGGACACTAACCGTGCGTCCCCACAGCGGGCTACACGTCCGATCACTTCGATCACTCCAATCTCTAACCTCTAACCTCTAATCCCCCCTCCCCGAGGAAATAGCAAATGCCTCCGTAGAAAACAAAAATCCTCCACCGAGCAACCAAAAAAATCTTCGGAACTTTGATTTCATTCTTCCGAAGTTCGATTTCATTCTTCCGAACTTCTATTTCGCCCATCCGTGGAGAAAATCCCTTTTCCACCGAGTTATTCGCAAATTCCTCCGTAGAAACCCGGATCCCTCAGGCATGTCGGAGAGATTAGAGTGGATCTCTAGTGCTGTTTAGCCAAGCACGATTCATATCTTTTTGCTTATCTGCTTTCTCTGTTTCTGAGAGCCAGATCATCGGGCGTCAGCCCTGTGACGGACAGCCGATGATTTGCTCTATCTATTGAGAAAAGCGTATATTTGCGCTGTGATTGGTTCGTCCTCTCTTGATTTATACTCTCTAGAGGTCTCCAAACCATTACCGAACTAGCGTAATCAACACAAAAACTTATAGGCGATATTATGAGAAAACTAATGACCGTCCTTCTGCTCGTAGCGGCAGCTATCGTGGGCTATCTAGCAGTCATGAGCATCTTGACCCCAGAGCGATTCAGCAAGACACGCATTGCTCGTGAGGCTCCTATCCAAGAACGTCTGAAGCAGGTAGCTCTTGTGGAGAGTGCTTTTCACGATGTCTACAATCGCTACGCTCCTGTAGATGAACTGCGTCAGTTCCTCACTGATGGTAAGCTCTTTTACGTTCGCTCTGAGGGCGACTACACAGACGCTATGCGTGAGCAAGGACTGAATGAGCGCCAGGCTGCTGCTAAGGGGCTGATCGTACGTGATACCGTATGGGTAAGCGCACGCGACTCACTACTCAAGGGTGGCATGACGCCTGAGGAATTTCTACAGGTACCAGGCTTCCCCGAGTCTGTCATAGAGATCGACACCGCATCTGTCGCTCAGGAGATCGGCGATGATGTCGTGATGGTGCCTGTCTTCCGCACGGCTGTACCTCTATCAGTCTACCTGGCTGATCAGGATCATCGACTCCTCAACACAGCTATCAAGGACGCAGAGGCTCGCTACCAGGGTACTGGATATCCTGGTCTAGCTCTAGGCTCTCTCAAGGAGGTCAAGAGCACTGGCAACTGGGAGTAGTCCCCTCCCTTTGGGAAACTCTCTGTTCCTACCGCCACACCGTTAGATACTGTGACACGGTTCTACAGATTCAGGCAATAGACTTCGAGTACAGTCTGCCGACTCTTATCTCGCTCCTCGTATGAGGTCAGAAGGATCGCAGAGCTTGAAATCTGTTGCTTGACTCTATATTATTATATATAGCTACTATGCAGCAGCCTCCAGCACTCCCTACAGATACATTAGCATCTGCAGTCCCATCGCTCGCATTGCGACTGACTGCAGATGGTTTTGTCTATCTATATGGTCTCTCGGACGAAGAGAGCGTGGCGGGTGCACAGGAAGGCTATCAGACGAGGAGGCAGAGCCAATTCGTGCCACTAGACTGGTCTCGTGTCTCTGCACTCTGGGGAGACATCATCGCACAGCACCCTATCCTCAGTGACCCTGAGGGAGAGGTTCGCGTGCTCTACCCCGCCTCTCACTATGTGGTCATACCGAGTGGCATGAGTGGAGAGCAGGATGTACATTGGTGGCGACTGACGGCGCCTATCTTTGCCGACGAAGAGCAGTACTACAGCAACTCGTACACACTGGGCGATGGCAAGCCTAGTCTAGCTGTAGGCTTTAGTCATCTAGTCAAAGGCTTCCTGCAGCGTAGCTTCGTAGCTTGCCAGTTTATTCCGACGATCCTACCCTTTGCCCAGCGGGTATTGCGACAGTCATCTCTTCAGACGGGACTCTCGCTAGGTGTCGAACTAGTGGAGGGCGGTTGCGATCTCGTACTATGTCAGTCGGGAAAC
Organism: uncultured Porphyromonas sp.; assembly: GCA_946997275.1. Lineage (GTDB taxonomy): Bacteria > Bacteroidota > Bacteroidia > Bacteroidales > Porphyromonadaceae > Porphyromonas. The sequence continues at coordinate 317 of CAMPUN010000064.1, read as the reverse complement.
TTGCTTCGGGCTAATCATTACAGCTGGCCTTGCTACCGCTCCTGGCAGCATCATCTCTACCAGGTCCTCTACTTCTTAAGTAAGGTGTACTTGGACAGCTCCGTAGATCACGCGGCTCCCGTATCCATCATACTATCCGACGGGACGGCGGGTGCTGACAGCTTGGTCGGTGAGCTCCTGCAGGCGCTTTACCGACAGTTCGCGACTGCTGACTGGAACGTGTCTGTCATGCCGACAGACTATTGGTACGCTTGATAGAGTTATCGCTATGCGCATTATAGCTGGCAAATATGGTCGCCGTCGTCTCTCCCCGCCTA